>BADC01000108.1 GCA_000333435.1 Corynebacterium-like bacterium B27
CCATTACTGAAGATCATCCCACCATCCCGCTCAACTCTTATGGGATGACAAAATTGGTGACGGAACAATATCTCCAATTGCTATGCCGCGGGACCGATATGGGCTATAACATTCTGCGGATGGCGAACCCATATGGTCCGGGGCAATTTGGTCTCGGTGGCCAAGGCCTGATCGGCACGATCATACGGCAACATCAGTCGGGCGAACCTGTCACGATTTTTGGCGACGGGCTTAGCGAGCGCGACTACCTCTATATA
>BADC01000107.1 GCA_000333435.1 Corynebacterium-like bacterium B27
TTCCGACCACCTCANACGCGGCAATACGCTCGCCTCGTCGACGAGTGGGTGACCGGCGTCGGGCTTCGGCGAGAGGACTACGGCACACACTCCCTGAGGCGAACCAAGGCGTCGATCATTTACAAGGCGACCGGAAATCTGCGGGCAGTCCAGATCTTGCTCGGCCACAGCAAGATCGAGAACACGGTCCGGTATCTCGGCGTCGATGTCGAGGATGCCCTGACTCTCGCAGAGGGCACAGAAATTTGAAGGCGTCGGCTCCTCGCCATTAGCGAGGAGCCGATCCGCTCGGCGCCCATGCCGGTCATTCTGACGCCTGCTGCGAACGCCAAGAGTCGCCATTCGTTCATTTAAAGACGCGGGGGCGATGCTGCCGCCGGTTCTATAGATCCCCGAGCGGAAGCAAGTTGCCACCCCCCGCCGAGCGCTTTGTAAAGCGAGGCCATGTCCTGCCGCAGCCGCACGTCGCTCTGGGCGAGACCATTCTGTGTTTGAAGCAGGGTCTGCTGGCCATCCAGCACCGGCGTATAGTCCGACAGGCCGACCTTGTATTGCGCCTCCACCGTGCCGAGCGCACGCTGCGCGTCGGCAACGCCGGAGCGCAGCTGATCATTGCTGGTCCGCTCCGTATCGACGCGAACCAGCGCGTCCTCGACATCGCGCAGCGCACCCAGGACAGTCTGGCGCCACGCGATATAGGCCTGCTCGCGCTCTTCCTTGTTGATAGCCACCTGGGCGCGGCGCCGGCCGAAATCGAAGATCGGGAAGCTCGCCTGTCCCTGACCGGTCAGCTGGAGCGTCTTGCCGAGAAAGAAATGGCCTAGCCACAGCCAGCTCAGCGCGTCGGACGCGGTGAGCGAGACCTTGGGATACATATCCGCCACCGCGACGCCGATCTGCGCGGTGGCGGCGGCAAGGCGGCGCTCGGCGGCGCGCACGTCCGGGCGGCGGCGGATCAGGTCGATCGGCAGGCCGGGCGGGATTTCGGGCGGCACCGGCGGCAAGGCGCGCGCTTGCGCCAGCTCG
>BADC01000106.1 GCA_000333435.1 Corynebacterium-like bacterium B27
GCGTCATCGCCTCAAAACCAAGCATTTGCTTGTTCTGATGCTACAGTAGCCTGGCTGCGTGAGCGACCCCGAATCCGCAGCCGAACCGGCACCGGCGCCCAGCCGGAGCGTGGAGTTCAGTGCCGGCGGCGTGGGGCCGTGGCCGGGCGAACTGCCCGACGGGCCGCAGTACGACCCGGAGCTGCTCGCCCGCGGCGACACCCGCAACGTCATCGACCGCTACCGCTACTGGCGCATGGATGCGATCGTCGCCGATCTCGACGAGCACCGGCATCCGTTCCATGTCGCGATCGAGAACTGGCAGCACGACCTCAACATCGGCTCGATCGTGCGCAGCGCCAACGCGTTCGCGGCCGACACCGTGCACATCATCGGCCGCAAGCGCTGGAACAAGCGCGGGGCGATGGTGACCGACCGCTACCAGCACGTGCAGAACCATCCGGATGTCGCCACCTTCGTCGCCTTCGCCCGCGACGCCGGGCTGCCGATCGTCGCGATCGACAACGTGCCGGGCTCGGTGATCATCGAGACGTTCCGCTTCCCGGAGCGCTGCGTGCTGCTGTTCGGGCAGGAGGGCCCGGGGCTCTCGCCCGAGGCGCTGGCGGCGGCGGATGCGGTGGTCGAGATCTCGCAGTTCGGCTCGACCCGCTCCATCAACGCGTCCGCGGCCGCCGCCGTCGCGATGCACGCCTGGATCACCCAGCACGTGTCGTTCTGACCGGAGCGCTTGCGACGACGGCCTCAGTTCACGTTGCCCGTCGATGCCTGGATGAGCTGATCGACCTCAGACACCAGCTGGAGGCAAGCTCGATGCGCATTCTCGAGGTCCGCCTCCTCGAGAATGACCCGGTCTCCGCTCAAACGAATGCCGGCCTGCCCGATCTTGGTCGCTGTGCCGGGTTTCGCCCGCTGCAATCGGGTGAGCTGGCCGAGTCCGTGCGCGATCGCATTGCGCACCTCGACCAGTTCGTTGAGCTTGGTCCAGGCCGGTTGCAGGGAGTACCAGCTCTTATAGCTGTCCTGGATGCTCGACCACGTGCTGACCGCGGACGACGACGCCTTCTTCCAGATCAGGTCACGGATGGGGCTGCCCCCGGGGTCGACGTCGGTCTCGGCGAGGTCGAGCAGGCGGTCAACACAGAACGCCTCGGTGATGGAGATCATCCGCAGGAGGATCGCCTGCCGCTGCACCTGCCGGGCGTCGAAGTCGGGGGGCGCGAGCCGTGACGACCGAGCGACCGGGAGTTCGGTCGCAGCCTGCATGCGATGGAGTCCGAGCGTCTGATTGAGCAGACGACAGGCAGCTTCGGCGCGGACCCCGGGAACGGGCGCCGGGCTCATGGCGCCAGCTTG
>BADC01000105.1 GCA_000333435.1 Corynebacterium-like bacterium B27
CAGGCCGAGGCCGCCGTGGCCGGCAACCAGCCGATCACGCTCGACATGATCGAGGCCGCCCCCGGCTACGCCGCCCGCGCCGAGCTGATCCGCAGCTTCGTCCGCCAGGATCCCGACCGCGCCGCCCTGGTCGTTCGCGACCTGATCCGTGCCGACATGCCG
>BADC01000104.1 GCA_000333435.1 Corynebacterium-like bacterium B27
CGCCTACGCGGTGCAGTGGTTCATCTTCGCCACGCTGGCGGTGCTGATCTACGGCATCGCGCTGTGGCGGCGGGGGAGGGCGTCGGCCGGCTGACGGCTTCGTCGCCCGAAGTTGACGAAGTTGACAGCCGCGAAGGCGAAAAAAAGACATTCCTACGCGGCGATCGACGATAAGAAGGAACCGGGGCTGGCCACCCTGACCGGCGCGACCGTGACAGACGAAATCCTACATTGGAAGCCGGCGGCCTGCCGGTGCACAGGATCATTCCCTTCCCGTAACGTTGGCGCTAGGCTGCGCGCGATCAGGGGGGCACATGCACGTTCATCTTCCAAAGCCGATCCATGGTTGGCGCCAGTTTTTCGGCGAAGTCGGGATCATCGTGATCGGCGTGCTGATCGCACTCGCGTTCGAGCAGGTGGTCGAGTGGGCACACTGGCGCCACGTCGTCCATCAGGACGAGGAAGTGCTCAACGGGCAGGTGGAGGGCTATTACGGCTCTATGTTGGCGCGGGTCGATCAGCAGGCCTGTATCGATCAGCGCCTGTCCGATCTGGGTG
>BADC01000103.1 GCA_000333435.1 Corynebacterium-like bacterium B27
ACTACAAGCGCCTGCGCGACGGCGATGAAGGGCCGAACACCGGCGGAATGGGCGCCTACTCGCCGCTGCCCTGGCTCGCCGACCGTTTCGGCAGCGAGAAGGTGTTCGTCGACGAGGTGATCGAGACCATCGCGCTGCCCACCGTGCGCCGGCTCGCCGAGGAGGGCACGCCGTTCATCGGTCTGCTCTACTGCGGTCTCATCCTCACGCCGAAGGGCATCCGGGTGATCGAGTTCAACGCCCGTTTCGGCGACCCCGAGACGCAGGTCGTGCTGCCGCGACTGCGCACACCGCTCAGCGGGTTGCTGTTCGCGGCCGCGACCGGCACCCTGGGCGATCACGCCCGACCCGAGTTCAGCGACGACGTGGCCGTCACGGTGGTGCTCGCGAGCGAGAACTATCCCGGCTCGCCGGTGACGGGCCGCGTCATCGCCGGGCTCGACGACTTCGGCCCCACGAGTCCGGGAGTGGAGGGCGTCACCGTGATGCACGCCGCCACCGACCGCGACGGCGACGTGCTGCGCGCCACCGGCGGCCGGGTGCTGAGCGTGGTGGCCACCGCCCCCGACTTCGCGCTCGCCCGCGACCGGGTCTACGGGGTGCTCGAGGGCATCCACCTCGAAGGGTCCCAGCACCGCACCGACATCGCGGCGACGGTGGCGCGATGACCGCGGATACTGGGGCGCGCCCGGTGCTGCCCGGCTGGCGGCACGTCTACAGCGGCAAGGTGCGCGACCTGTACGTGCCCGAGACGACGGATGCGCAGCAAGAGGTGCCCGCAGCGGGCGACGCCACCCTCGACACCCGCCCGCCGGCGCTGCTCGTGGTGGCGAGCGACCGTGTGAGCGCATTCGATCACGTGCTGGAGCCTGGCATCCCCGGCAAGGGCGAACTGCTCACGACCCTCAGCCGCTGGTGGTTCGAGCAGCTCGCCGAGGTGCCCGATCACCTCATCGCCGACACCTCGGCTCTGCCGGCCGTTCCGGCTGAGGTCGCCGCACGCTCGATGGTGGTGCGCTCGCTCGACATGTTCCCGATCGAGTGCGTGGTGCGCGGCTACCTCTCCGGCAGCGGCTGGAAGGAGTACCAGGCCAGCCAGAGCGTCTGCGGCATCGCGCTGCCGGCGGGCCTGCACGACGGCGACCGCCTGCCCGAGCCCATCTACACGCCGGCCTACAAGGCGCCGCTCGGCGAGCACGACGAGAACATCAGCTTCGAGCGCACGGTCGAGCTCGTGGGCGCCGACGACGCGACCGCGCTCCGCGACCTCTCGCTCAGCATCTACCGGCGGGCATCCGCCATCGCCGAGGCGCGGGGCGTCATCCTCGCCGACACCAAGTTCGAGTTCGGGCGCGACCCCGAGTCGGGTGAGATCACCCTCGCCGACGAAGTGCTGACGAGCGATTCGAGCCGCTACTGGGATGCGTCCGCCTACGACTCGGGCGAGCGCACGGCGAGCTTCGACAAGCAGATCGTTCGCAACTGGCTGGCCGCGCACTGGGATCAGACCGGCGCGCCGCCCGCGCTCCCGCCCGAGATCGTCGAGCAGACCGTGCAGCGCTACCGCGAGCTGCTCGAGCGGCTCACCGGGGCGCATCCGCTCTGAGCCTCCCGCTCCACCCGACATCGACGGCCGCCCTCGGTCGGCGTCGGCGCGATGTCGGTGGTGCCGCGTAGGGTCGGCCGCATGAACGTGGTTCTCATCGCAGGTTTCTGGCTCGGCGGCGACTCGTGGAGCGAGGTGGTGCCCCTGCTCGAAGCGGCGGGCCTCACCGTGCACACCCCCACGCTGGCAGGGCTCACGTCGGTCGACGACGACCGGTCGGCGGTGACGCTGGCCTCGCAGACCGCCGAGGTGGTGGCGCTGGTCGATGCGCTCGCCGCCGGTGCGTCACCCGGCGAGGCGCCGGAGAAGGTGGTGCTGGTGGGCCATTCAGGTGGCGGGGCGATCATCCACGGCGTGGTCGACGCCCGGCCCGAGCGGGTGGCCCGCGCCATCTACGTCGACAGCGGGCCGACACCGAACGGCGTGGCCATCAACCCGCAGCTCGAGGTGACGGGAACGGATGCACCGCTGCCGCCGTGGGAAGACTTCGACGAGGTCGACCTCCGTGACCTGACCGAGGAGCAGCTGGCGCAGTTCCGGGAGCGTGCGGTGCCCGAGCCGGCGCGGGTCGCCCGCGACGAGCAGCAGCTCACGAACCCCGCACGGTACGAGGTGCCCATCACCGTGATCACCTGCACGTTCCAGCGCTCCGAGATCGAGGAGGCGATCGCCGCCGGGGTGCCCTACTTCGCCGAATTGCCGTTGATGGCGCGGTCGACCATCGTCGAGCTCCCCACCGGGCATTGGCCTCAGTTCACCCGCCCACGCGAACTGGCCGAGCACATCGTCGCAGCGGTCGGGGTGTGAACACGGTGACGGATCCCTGAGAGGTTTCTGGCCATCCGTTCACTCCCGGCGCAGACGCGGAAGGGTGGAAGGACGACAGGAAGGGGGCACCTGTGCCCGAGCTCATCGATCTCTTCCCGATACTGTTCGTCATCGTCGGGGCCGTCATCGCCATCGTCTTCGTGGTGGTGATCGTGCAGGTGGTCGCGAATGCACGTCGAGTGCGGGAGCGCGGTCACAATCCGCTCACCCTGCAGGCCGACCTCGCCACGCAGCTGCTCGAGAGTGACGCGCTGAGCCGCGCGCGCCCGACGGAGGAGCGACTCGCCGAACTCGACCGGCTGCACGACAACCACGTGATCTCAGCCGAGGAGTACCACACGGCCCGCGCGCGAGTGCTCGCCGATCGCTGAGCCGGAGCGTCCGCAGCCGCACGCTGCCGCCGGTCAGCCGATCGCCGTGGCGACCACCCGAGCCATCGGCTTACGGATCATGTGATCGCTGACGTTCACCACATGGGTGGTGACGTTGCGCATCTTCTCGATGATCGCCAGGTTCTCCGGAACCAGGAACTCGTCCAGGCGCCCGTAGACCAGTTCGACCGGCGCGTCGACCCGCGCGAGGTCGCTGATGACGGTCTGCGATTCGATGCAGTGCTCGAGCGACTTCACGAACGGCTCCCAGTTCTGCTCCGTGATCTCCATCACGTGGGCCACCGGCAGCAGCTTCGAGACCACCGCGGCGTGGGCGATGGTGAAGGCCTTGTTCTCACGGAAGTACTGGTAGGCCTGCAGGTAGCCGCTCATCCGCAGGCGCACCCTGGGGTCGCCGATCTCGGCGGGCGACAGGTAGACGGGCGGGCTCACCAGCACGAGCTTCGCGACATGCGATCGGTGCGTCGCCGCGTAGCGGGCGGCGATGAGGCAGCCGAGCGAATGACCCACCAAGGTGAACGGTGCGTCGAGATGGAGCGAGCGGATCGTGTGGGCGACCGCTGCGACGTGCTCCTCGAGGGTGTACTCGGCGCCCTCGGGCTGTGGCGACTCGCCGAAGCCGAGCAGGTCGATGGCGATCACCCGGTGCTCGTCGAGGATGAGCGGGGTGACGTAGACGAAGGTGGCCGACGACGACGCGATGCCGTGGATCATCACCACGACGGGTCGCGGATCGTGACCGTCGCGCTTGTTGTCGGCGGCGACATGCAGCAGAGGGGCCCGCGGGTCGCGGAGCCCCTCCACCAGATCCTGGATCGTCGGCACGCCCATCCGCCGGCTCAGTCAGCGGTTGTCAGTGCTCGTCGTACTTGCCCTCGACGAGGATCTCGGAGACCTCGGTGAACCGGTACTGCGCGGTGGCCGGCCCCTCGGAGCCATCCGACTCCGATACGAGGCGGTAGACGAGCTGTCCTTCGCTGTAGGGCAGGACGAGTTCTTCGGGAGCGCCGTCGTCGAGCGGGATGGTCTGGTCGTCGAGCGGTCCGCCCGACAGGTGCGCAAGAGCTGGAGTGGTCATTCCCCCAGGCTACCCGCCCGGCTCAACGCCGGAAAGCGCCCGGCGGGGACCTTGGTCCCGTCAGGCGGCGGAACGCTCCGCTGCTGCCCGCCGACGCAGTGCGGGATCGCCCACCTCTGGCCCGCGGTACACCATGTCCATCGACCCGATGCTCTCCCCCGGCGGCACGATGGCGTCGATCCGGTCGAGGATGTCGTCCGAGAGCGAAACCTCGGCACCGGCGAGCGTGTCCTCCAGCTGCGCCATGGTGCGGGCCCC
>BADC01000102.1 GCA_000333435.1 Corynebacterium-like bacterium B27
CGCGCTGACGGCGCCGACGGGCGAGTCCTTGCCGGCCGGACTCGTTCTCGATCCCGCGACCGGCATCCTGAGCGGCCCGATCACGGCGTCACCGGGTACCTATCACCTCGTCGTCACCGCTTCGCAAGCGGGCCGCGCTCTCGCGACGGCCACGTTCACGCTGCGCGTCCTCGACCCGGAGTTCTAGGGCGCGTTTCCTGGCGCCGTCACCCTCGCATTGGAGGTACTGGGGCCGTCGAGCCGAGCGCTACGCTCGGGGTACCCGACCCCGGAGGAGCCCGTGCCCGGACTTTCTCGCCGCCAATTCCTGCTGGCGGTCAGCGCCTTGAGCGCGGCCAGCGCCATCCCCCGCGAACTGCTGGGGCCGGCTCTGGCAGCACGTGCCGCACCCGCCGAGGCGCCGAGCACGTTGGGTCAGACCATCCTGCAGGGCGCGGTGCGATCGGGCTCCTACCGCACCCTCGTCTCCGGCCCGGGCGAGCCGTACCTGCCGCGGCTCGATATCCTCGGCCGCGCCGCCTCCGCGTCGCGCGCGGCGAGCCGGCGCTCGCTGCTCTACCTCGGGCACCTCTCCGACCTGCACGTCATCGACGCGCAGTCCCCGGGCCGCATCGAGCCGATGATCGTGCAAGACCACAGCGCCTGGGGCTCGGCGTTCCACCCCCAGGACCCGCTCAGCCCGCACGTCACCGCGTCGATGGTGAAGGCCATGTCCGACCTCCGCTACAGCCCGCTCACCGGCGCACCGATGAGCGCCGCGATCGTCACCGGAGACAGCGCCGACATGCACTCCCACCGCGAGCTGCGCTGGTACATCGACCTGCTCGACGGGCTGAGTGTCGACCCCAGGACCAGCGACACCTTCGAGGGCGTTCAGGCGTGGGCTGATGCCGTCTGGGCCTACCGTCCCGGCGACCCCGCCGGCGGAGCCTTCGGCGCCTACGGCTTCCCGAAGCTGCCCGACCTGCTCGACCAGGCGATCGCCCAGCCGGTGCCCTCGGTCGGTCTGCCCGCACCGTGGTACACGGTGTACGGCAACCACGAGACCCTGCTGCTCGGCACCTTCGACCTCGACTCGCAGTTACGCTCGCTCGCCATCGGCGGCCAGAAGTCGTACACGCTCGAGGCCACGGCCACGATGGCCCTCGGCGGGTACGCCGCCCGCACCAGCGCCATCCAGCAGGCCCTGGATGCGTTCGGCATCGCATCCGGTCTCCGCCCCGGCTTCCGGGCCGTGCCGCCGAACCCCACCCGGGCCCTGTTCACGCACCAGGAGTTCATGGAGCAGCACTTCGAGACCGAGAAGGCGCCGGGCCCGATCGGCCACGGCTTCACCAAGCACAACCTCGACACCGGTGAGACGTGGTGGAAGGCCGACCTCACCCCGCGCATCCGGGCGTTCGGTCTCGACACCTGCAACGCCGTCGCCGGGCCGGACGGCGCGGTGCCGGAGGTGCAGTTCCAGTGGTTGAAGAAGGAGCTCGAGCTCGCCCAGCAGCAGCAGAAGCTCGCCCTCGTGTTCAGTCACCACAACAGCGACACCCTCGAGAACCGTGCGCAGCGGCCCGGGCAGAACGAGGTGCTCATCGGCGCCGACGAGTTCGTCGCGATGCTGCTGCAGTACCCGGTGGTGGTCGGGTGGCTCAACGGGCACACCCACCTCAACCAGATCCTCGCGCATCGAGCCCCCTCGGGCGGCGGGTTCTGGGAGATCACGACGGCGTCGTGCATCGACTTCCCGCAACAGCAGCAGGTGGTCGAGCTCGTCGACAACCGCGACGGCACGCTCTCGCTCTTCACCACCGTGGTCGATCACGCCGCCGACGCCACCCCGGGCAGCGGCGGCGACTATCTCTCGCTCGCCTCGCGCAGTCGCGAACTCGCCTCGAACGACTGGGCCGAGACCCCTTTGATGCGCCGCGGCTCGGCCCTCGATCGCAACACCGAGCTCCTCCTGCCCGCCCCGTTCGATCTCTCGGTGATCACCGACGCCGAGCTCGAAGCTCAGCACCTGACCGAGCGCACGCGCCTCCTCACGCACGAGGCGGCCCTCTCGTGACGCGCGCCAGGGTCACGCGCACGGGCCTCCTCGGCACCGCCCTGGCCGGCGCGCTCGCGCTCGCCGGGTGCTCGCAGATCAGCGCACTCGCCCCGGTGGGCGGTGACGCCATCGCCGAGGTGCGCTTCGGCGCCATCGACGTGCTGCTGGCACACGACGTCGACGTGCTCGAGGCGCCGACCTGCACCACGCCGGATGCCTCGACCACCGTCACCTGCTCCGGCAGCACCACGACGGGCGAGCCGATCACCGTGACATCGAGCACCGATGCGGATGCGCAGCTCGAGGTGATCGTCGGCGGCCGCTCGCTCTACGACGGGCCACTGCAGGAGGTCATCGATCAGGCGGCCCGCTCGTGAACGCGCGCCGGATGCTGCGCCGCGGTCTCCTCCCCTTCACCGTCGTGGTCGTCAGCCACGCGGCCGTGCAGACCCTCCTCGTGGCGATCGACCCGCGGGAGCCGTTCACGACCTGGTCGCTCCTCCTCTCAGCGCTCTCGGGCGCGGCGCTCCTCGCCGCGGTGTGCGCGCTCTGGCGCATCGCAGAACGCTCCGCCCTCCTCGACCGCCGTCTGGGCCCGCTCGTCGTCCGCACCGCCGTGGTCGGAGTGGCGACCGCACTGGCCGCCGTGCTCCTCCCACCCCTCGTCCCGGTGCTGGTGGCCGCCGGATGCGCGGTGCTGGCCGCCGGGGGCGTGGTGGCGGCGGGAGCGATGGCGGCGCGACATCCGCTTCGCTTCACGCTGCTCGCACTCGCGACGCTCGTCGCGGTGCTGTTCGGGTGGGTGGCCGACCTGCTGCTCGGCCTGTTCGTGACCGGGGCACCGGCCGCGGCGGCGTCCTGGCTCGTGGTGGGAGCGGCAGCCGTGCCGCTGATCTGTCTGTGGCTCGCCACCGCGCTCCGGCCGGCGCGCATCCGGAGCGGCGCCCGAACGCCCTAGCGTCGGTTCAGGAGGCTTTCGTGGCCTTCTTGGCGGTGGGCTTCTTCGCCGGCGCCTTCTCGGCCGGCGCCTTCTTCGCAGGCGCCTTCTTCGCGGGAGCCTTGGTGGCGGTGCCCGACCCCGAGCCCGAGCCCGAGCGGCTCTTGTCGACCGAGCGCCGCAGGGCCTCCATCAGGTCGAGCACCTCACCGCCCTCGTCCGCCCCCGGCTCGCGCCCGAAGGTCTCGTCGGTGTCGACCGAATCGCCCTGGGCGAGCTTCGCCTCGATCAGCGTGCGCAGCTGCTCCTGGTAGTCGTCGGTGAACTTCTCGGGCGCGAAGTCGGTGGCGAACTGGTCGACGAGTGACATCGCCATCTCGAGCTCCTGCGACGACACCCGGGTGGGCTCGTCGAGCGACGGGAACGCCGCCTCGCGCACCTCGTCGTCCCAGAGCAGCGACTGCAGCACCAGCACGTCGCCGCGAACCCTGAGCGCACCCAGCCGGGTCTTCTGGCGCAGCGCGAAGTGCACGATGGCGGTGCGGTCGGTGGTCTCGAGGGTCTTACGAAGCAGCGCGTAGGCCTTCGGCGACTTCGAGTCGGGCTCGAGGTAGTAGCTCTTGTCGAGCATGATGGGGTCGATCTGCTCGCTCGGCACGAACTCCACCACCTCGATCTCGCGGCTCTTCTCCTCCGGCAGCGAGGCCAGGTCGTCCTTCGTGAGGATGACGGTGCGCTCCCCGTCGTCGTAGGCTCGCGCGATGTCCTGGTAGTCGATGATCTTCCCGTCGATCTCGCACCGGCGCTGGTAGCGGATGCGCCCGCCGTCCTTCTCGTGCACCTGGTGCAGCGAGATGTCGTGGTCTTCGGTCGCGCTGTAGACCTTGACCGGCACGTTGACGAGCCCGAAGGTGATGGCGCCTTTCCAGATCGATCGCATACCCAATTAGACCCCGCACCGGCCCTTATTGGGTAGAGGATGGAGCATGGCCGCCGCAGCGAAGAACCGCGCCACCGAGCAGACCGTCAGCGTCGGCGGGCACCGGCTGCGCATCACCAACCTCGATAAGGTGCTGTACCCGGAGACCGGCACCACGAAGGCGGATGTCTTCCGCTACTACGCCGAGATCGCCCCCTTCCTCATTCCGCATGCACGCAACCGGCCCGCCACCCGCAAACGTTGGGTGCACGGGGTCGGCGACGCCGAGCATCCGGGTCAGGTGTTCTTCCAGAAGAACCTCGACGAGGGGACGCCCGACTGGGTGCGACGCGTGAGCATCCAGCACTCCGACCACGTGAACGTGTATCCCCTGGTCAACAACGCCGCCACGCTGGCCTGGTTCGCCCAGATCGCGGCCCTCGAGATCCACGTACCGCAGTGGCGGGTGGATGCGCACGGCCGGCAGAAGAACCCCGACCGCTTCGTGATCGACCTCGACCCCGGCGAGGGCACGGGCCTCCCGGAGTGCGTCGAGGTGGCGAAACTGGCGCGGCGCATCCTGGTCGACATGGGGCTCGAGCCGGTGCCGGTGACGAGCGGGAGCAAGGGCATCCACCTCTACGCCGCGCTCGACGGCAAGCAGACCTCCGACGAGATCTCGGCAGTGGCCCACGAACTGGCGCGGGCGCTGGAGGCCGACCACCCCGACCTCGTGGTCAGCGACATGAAGAAGGCGCTGCGAGTGGGCAAGGTGCTCGTGGACTGGAGCCAGAACAACGGCAACAAGACCACCGTCTGCCCCTATTCGCTGCGTGGCCGCTCGCGCCCGACGGTCGCCGTGCCGCGCACCTGGCGTGAGCTCGCGGGCTCCGGCCTCCGCCACCTCGAACTCGACGAGGTGCTCGACCGCATGAAGCGCCGCGCCGATCCGCTCGGCGAGAGCGCCGAGGCCCCGGGTTCGCTCGAGGCGCCGGGCGGCGAGTGGCACTCGAACCGCTCGGCCGATGATCAGCCGGATGCGCATCCGGAGCCCGGCGGCGCGCGCGACCGCCTCACGGTCTACCGGTCGAAGCGCGACCAGGCCAAGACACCCGAGCCCGTGCCGGCCGCGACCCCGGAATCGACGGATGGCCGTTCCTTCGTCATCCAGGAGCACCACGCCCGCCGCCTGCACTGGGACTTCCGCCTCGAGCACGACGGCGTGCTCGTGTCGTGGGCGCTGCCGAAAGGCGTTCCCGACGATCCGAAGGTCAACCACCTCGCGGTGCAGACCGAAGACCACCCGATGGAGTACGGCACCTTCGAGGGAAGTATTCCGTCCGGGGAATACGGCGCCGGAAACGTACTCATCTGGGACTTCGGCGAGTACGAGCTCGAGAAGTGGCGGGACGGCAAAGAGGTGATCGTGACGCTGCATGGCCAGCCGTCCGGCGGGTTGGGCGACGTGTGCAAAGTCGCCCTCATCCACACGGCCACAGGCAAGGACGGCAAGAACTGGCTCATCCATCGCATGGTGACGGATGAGGCGGCGCCCGCGAAGAAATCCCCCCGAGCAGCTGCCGGCACCGCCGCCGCCCGGACCTCACGCACGAAGTCGGCCGCCGCGCCGACCACGGATTCCGGACTCACGACCGCCGCCCGCACGGGCAAGCTCGGGGCGATGCTCGCCACGCTCGGCACCGAAGCCGACATCGGCGACGAGACCGAGTGGGCCTTCGAGATGAAGTGGGACGGCATCCGCGCCCTCATCACCATCGACGACGGCCGGGTGTCGCTCCGCACCCGCAACGGCAACGACGTGACGGCCGCGTACCCGGAGCTGACGGATGCGCTGGCCCGCGTCTTCGCCGGCCGCTCCCTCGTGCTCGACGGCGAAGTGGTCGCCCTCGATTCGCGCGGCCGACCGAGCTTTGGCCGCCTGCAGCAGCGGATGGGCCTCAGCAAGCCGCGCGACGTCGAGGCGGCCCAGGCGACCGTGAAAGTCGACCTGATGCTCTTCGACCTCCTCGAGCTCGACGGCCGGTCGCTCNGTGAAGAGGAGTACACGGCTCGCCGCGCGGCCCTGGCGAGCTGCTGCCCGAGAGCGACGGACCGCTGCACGTTCCACCGGTCTTCGACGGCGACCTCGCGCACGCCCTGGACTCGAGTCGCACCCTCGGCCTCGAGGGCGTGATGGCGAAGCGCCGCGACAGCACTTATTCGCTCGGCCGCCGTTCGCGCGCGTGGATCAAGCTGAAGCACCATCTGGCTCAGGAGGTGGTGATCGGCGGCTGGCGCCCCGGCAAGGGCCGGCGTGCGTCGCAGGTCGGGTCGCTGCTGATGGGGGTTCCGGATGCCGACGGCATTCTCCACTACGTCGGTCGCGTCGGCACGGGGTTCAGCGAGCGCGACCTCGACGCCGTCACCGCGCGCCTGGCGAAGCTCGCCCGCAAGACCTCCCCGTTCGCCGACGTGCCCGCGCTCGACGCCCGCGACGCGAACTGGGTGACTCCGAAGCTGGTGGGCGAGGTCGAGTTCGCCGAGTGGACGGGCTCCGGCGAGCCCGGTGCCGAGCGCCTCCGCCAGCCTTCCTGGCGCGGCTGGCGCCCCGACAAGTCCCCCACCGACGTCCGTCGCGAGGGCTGACCGCCACGACGTGCCGGGGCAGAGGAGTATATTAATGAGATGTCCTCATCTTCGTGCCCTGGCATCGTGTTCGGCGCGGTCGCATTCGTCGTCGGCTCGATCATTGCTCCCCTCGGCGTCTCGTCGGCGGCGGCGTCGACCTTCATCGCAGCGACTATTCCCATCGTGTCGAAGACCATCGCCGACCCCACCCCGGTAGCCGTCGCTATCGACCCGGGGACGCATCGCGCTTACGTCGCCAATTCCGCAGATAGCACCGTCTCGGTGGTCGACACCGACGCAAATCAAGTGATCGCAACGGTTCCCCACCTCCCGACCAGCATCGGAAACTCCCCGAGTGATGTCGCCGTCGATTCCGTCCACAGCCAGGTGTACGTCACGAATTTCTTTTCTCACACTGTCTCAGTCATCGACACCACCACCAACCTCGTCACGAAAGTGATCCCTCATGATCCGACTCTGGGAATCGGTCAGCAACCTGCAGCCGTCGCCGTCGATTCCGAGCTGAGTCGCGCATTCGTCACGAATCAGCTCGACGGAACAGTGTCCGTGATCGACACCGCGGCGAACGCCGTCGTGGGGGTCATTCCCCACGACGCGTCGACAGGAATTGGCACGCTCGTCTCCGACATCGAGATCGACACCGGCCTCCACCGCGCCTACGTGGCGAACTCCGCCGACGACACCGTCTCGGTGGTCGACACTCGGAGCAACGCCGTGATCACCGTCATCCAACACGACGCGATGAACGGGATCGGTAAGAAACCACGCCAGATCGCCGTTGACGAGGTGACTCATCGGGCCTTCGTGACCAACACGAATTCGAGTACGGTCTCAGTGATCGATACGCAAAGCGATTCCGTCGTCGCCGTCCTTCCGCATGACATGCGGACGGGGATCGGCGCCGGCCCCGTCGGCATAGCAGTGGATGCCGTCGGACGGCAGGCGTATGTACCCACCGATGACCAGCTCACCGTCGTCGATGTTGATTCCCTCCGCGTCACCAAGGTCATCCCGCGCGGCGGCAACTATGAGTACGGCCTCGGAGTGCAGGGCATATCAGTGGATGCCGAACATCGCCTCGCCTACCTGGTCTCTTCGAAGTGGAACACTCTCACCGTTGCGCAACTGGACGCCACCGCTGGGGTGTCGCGCCGCGGCGGCGCCGACCGGTTCGAGGTATCGGCCGCGAATTCTTCCGCCGATTTCAACCCTGGTGTCGAAGTCGCCTACGTCGCATCGGGCAGCGCGTTCGCCGACGCTTTGTCTGGTTCGGCGGCGGCAGGGGCTCGCCGGTCGCCCGTGCTGCTCGTCGCTACGAACTCCATACCGACCATCGTCGGCGCCGAGCTGGCCCGCCTGAAGCCCAAGCGGATCGTGGTACTCGGCGGGACTGCATCGGTGAGCGCCTTCGTCGAGCGCGCACTCAGAGCGTACAGCCCCGCTGTTGATCGTGTCGGGGGAACAGACCGCTACACAGTCTCAGCTGCCGTATCGGGATGGCTTCGGGCCCGGAGGTGCTGTCGCATACATAGCCTCCGGCGCAGTCTTCCCCGACGCGCTGTCGGGCTCGGCAATCGCCACGAAAGACGGCGCCCCGATACTTTTGGTCACGAAGGACAGCATCCCCGCGGCCATCAGCGACGAGATCTCGCGCCTGAATCCGGGACGAATCGTCATTCTCGGAGGGCTCGACACCGTCTCGGCGGCGGTCGAGACAGCACTCGCAGCTCTCCACCCCACCAGTCGCATCACAGGCGCCGATCGCTTCGGCGTCTCCGCTGCGGCGTCTGCCGCCGGTTTCCCCTCCGGCTCCGAGACCGTGTTCATCGCCTCGGGTCTCGTCTTTCCCGACGCACTCTCCGGCTCGCCGGCCGCGGCGATCAACGACGCACCCGTCCTGCTCGTGGCCCCGAGCGACATCCCGGCAGCCGTCGCTACGGAACTCAACCGACTCGCTCCATCGCGAATCGTCGTGCTTGGCGGTCGCGAGACCGTTTCTGACGCCGTGATCCAGAAGCTCCGCGCCTACCTCAGATGACGTCGCTACAGGTGCGCTGCCGAGCCGTGCACGGATGTGCGGGGAGGTAGTGCCGCGGGCGGGCGAGTGGTACCGTCGCGAACACGAGCGACGGCCCGACATCAAGGAGGATCTCATGACCGAGAAGAACGAGCGACGCGGCGAACGCGACGGCGAGTACACCGACACCGAGGCGGAGGACGTGAACGTTCCCGAGCCCGAAGCCGGCGAGTACACCGACAGCGAGATCCCGGGCGACGAGTAGCGCTCGAGACCCGTCGACCGCGGTCGCGGAAATCAGTGAAGAGGGGCGGGAATAAACCGCCCCTCTTTTCAATTTGACAGTGCCGCGCGCCGGAGTAGTGTTCTCACTCGTGGTTAATGAAACCCGCTCGGCGAAACGCTGGTTGATCGGAGATCCCCTCCCGAGCGACAAGCTCGAAGGTCAGCTCCTCCCCAAGCGTCTCGCCCTCCCGATCTTCGCCAGCGACCCCTTGTCATCGGTGGCGTACGCGCCGCAAGAACTCCTCATGATCCTCCTCATCGGAGGACTTTCTTTTTTGACCTTCGCGCCGTGGGTCGCCGCCGCCGTCGTGCTGCTGCTCGTGGTGGTGGTCGCCTCCTATCGGCAACTGGTGAAAGCCTACCCGTCGGGCGGCGGTGACTACGAGGTCGCCCACAAGAACCTGGGCGAGAAGGCGGGCCTCGTCGTCGCATCCGCTCTGCTCGTCGACTACGTGCTCACCGTCGCCGTGTCGGTGGCCTCCGGCGTCGACAACATCATCTCCGCCATCCCTCAGCTGAACCCGTGGCGGGTCGAGATCGCGGTCGGTTTCGTGGTGCTGCTCATGGCGGTGAACCTCCGCGGTGTGCGGGAGTCGAGCAAGGCGTTCGCCATCCCCACCTACGTCTTCGTGGGCAGCGTGGCCCTCATGATCGTGATCGGTCTCGTGCGCACCGCGTTCGGCGACGCCCCGATCTCCGAGTCGGCCGACTTCGGGGTGAAAGCCGAGCAGCTGACGCAGGCGGCCATGATCCTCCTGCTCCTACGTGCCTTCTCGAGCGGATGCTCGGCCCTCACCGGTGTCGAAGCGATCTCCAACGGGGTGCCCGCGTTCCGCACCCCCAAGATCAAGAACGCCCAGCGCACCCTGGTGCTCATGGGCGGCATCGCCATCTGCCTGTTCGCCGGCCTCACCGCGCTCGCCCTCATCTCCCAGGTGCACTACGCCGAAGACGCCTGCCACCTGATCGGCATGGCCGACTGCGCCACCACACCGCAGCGGAGCCTGATGGCGCAGGTCGCGGCATCCGTCTTCGGCAACAACAGCATCATGTTCTTCGTCATCCAGGCCGCCACCGCCGCGGTGCTGCTGCTGGCCGCGAACACCGCGTTCAACGGCTTCCCGCTGCTCGGCTCGGTGCTCGCGAAGGACTCCTACGCGCCGAAGGCCATGCTCACCCGCGGCGACCGCCTGGTGTTCTCGAACGGGATGATCGTGCTCGCGCTCGCGGCGACCGCCATCCTCGTGGTCTACCAGGCCAACCTGACGCAGCTCATCCAGCTGTACATCATCGGCGTCTTCGTTTCGTTCACGCTCGGCCAGACCGGCATGGTGAAGCACTGGCTGCACGTGTTACGGGAGGGCACGCCGGAGCGCGGGGCGGTCATCCGTTCGCTCGCCATCAACGCCACCGGCGCGGTGTTCACCGCCGTGGTGCTGATCGTCGTGACCATCACCAAGTTCACCCACGGCGCCTGGCTCGTGTTCGCCATCATGCCGGTGCTGTTCCTGCTCATGATGGGCGTCAACCGCTACTACCGCGACGTGAACAAGGAGGTGGAGGTCGACCCCACCACCACCTTCGGCGCCAGCGGCGACCACGCGATCGTGCTGGTGGGGCGGATGCAGAAGCCGGTGCTCAAGGCGCTCGACTACGCCATCGCGGCCCGCCACGACTCGATCGAGGCGGTTCACCTCTCGATCGACGACGAGCAGACCGCGCAGCTCGAAGCGGACTGGCAGGCGATGAACATCGAGGTGCCGCTCAACATCATCGAGTCGCCGTACCGTGACGTCGCAGAGCCGCTGTGCCAGTACATCGTGAAGCACCGTGCGGAGCACGGCTCCGAGGTGGTGACGGTGTACACACCGATCTACATCGTCGGGCACTGGTGGGAGACGATCCTGCACAACCACAAGGCGCGGCGCATCCGCAAGAAGCTCATGCTGGTGCACGGCGTGACGCTCGCGCTCGTGCCGTGGCTGCTCGACTCGTCGGAGTTGCTCTACGGAAAACGGTCCCGTCCGCTGCCCGGGCAGGAGCGTCGCGGCGAACCGATGCGCCCCGTCGTACGGCGCCCGCACGCCGAAGCGGCGGCCGCACGCAAACGCGCCCGGGGCTGAGAGCCGTGTGACGGCTGCGTGCTAAACTGACCCAAGTTTTCGTAGTTATTCGTCTCATCCGGGTGGTCCGACCCCCGGCCCGAATCGTGAGGGGGTCTCGCATGGGGCGTGGCCGTCAAAAAGCTAAGCACACGAAGGTGGCTCGGGAGCTGAAGTACTTCAGCCCGGAGACGAACTACTCGGCGCTCGAGCGTGAACTCACGGCGAAGTCCGACGAGCCCGACTACTCGAAGTGGATCGACGAAGACGACGACGCCGACGACAGCTACGAGCCGAAAGACGAGCAGAAGCGCGCCTGAGGCTCCGCACGTCGCCAGGGAGCGGTAGCTCCCGGCTCAGTTCTTCGGTTCGCCGGGCTTCGGGTCGCCCGAGTCGGCCTCAGCAGGCGTCTCGTTCTGCGCATCCGCCGGCTCGGCGATCTGCACGAAGTCGGCGACCTCGATCGGGCCCGGTTCGTCGTGCTCCTGGATGCGCTCGGCCTCGACCGTGCGTGCCCGCTTGCGGCTCGACCGGTCGAGTGCGATCGCGATGAGTGCCCCGGCGGCCACGAAGAGCGCCACCACGAAGATGCCGACGAAGCCGAACACCTGCAGCCGGTTGAAGTCCTCCTGCTCAGGGAACGCGAAGGTCAGCACGATGGTGACGAGGAGCCCCAGCGCCAGGCCCACCGCCATGAACCGGTAGTACCGCGGCGCCCGCCGCACGGTGACCTGGTCGATCGATTCGGTGATGCGCGCGCTCGGCTGCGGCACGGGCGGCTGGGGCGCGGTCGGCTGCTGTTCGCTCGGCTGCGATGCGCGGGAACTCGGCTCGGGATGGTCACTCACCCCTCCATTGTCCCGCATCCGCCTGCACCCCGCCTGCTTCGGCGTCCGGTTGCCCTCAACGATTGTACAAAGTCGCGGTACGATTGGTACATGTCTGTCCCACCCATGACCGTGAGCGTGAGCGAGGCTCGCCAGAGCCTCTCGGCCATGGTCGACCGTGCACGCACCCAACGTGCGCCCGTCTATCTCGAACGCCATGGTCGTCGGGTGGCCGCGATCGTCGATGCCGACGACCTCGAGTCACTCCTCGCGCTCGCTGAAGACATGGCCGACATTCGAGCCGCCGATGAGGCGCGCGCCGAGCTGAGCCGATCGGGCGCCCCCGGCATTCCCTGGGCCGAGGTCAAGCGCGACCTCGGGCTCGAGTGAGTTATCACATCGTCGTCGCCCCTACCGTCGTCAGAGAACTCCGAAAGCTCGATCCGCCGGCGCGCCGCCGCATCCAGGCGGCCATCGAATTACTGGCCGACCAACCGCGTCCGCCCGCAGCCACCCAGCTGGTCGGAGGCAGCGGCGAATGGCGGGTACGAACGGGCGATTACCGGATCATCTACGAGATCGACGATGGTGAGCTTCGCGTGCTGGTGCTGCGGGCGGGGCACCGGCGCGAGGTCTACCGCGACCGCTGATCGGCGCGCGCCGCGGCGGGGTCAGGGGCGGCGGTAGCCGGCGAGGGGGACGTAGCCGGTGAGGTCGGCGCGCTGACCGGAGGCACGGATGCGCGCGGCCGCGACCCCGTCGGCCCAGGTGAGGGCGCCGGTGGCCAGGTCGAGCCAGGTTCGGGCATCCATCTCGACCACGTTCGGCGGGGTTCCGCGGGTGTGACCCGGGCCGTCGATGCACTGCACCGCGCCGAAGGGCGGCACCCGCACCTCCACCGAGTTGCCGTGCGCCCGCTCGGCGAGCACCTGCAACAGGTACCGCACGGCGGTCGCCCGGGTGTCGCGCGACGCCGCGTCGAAGTCGGCGCCCACCGCATCCACGGCCGCATCCCCCTCGACCGCCGGGATCTTCGCCTTGCCCATCCTCTTACGCTACCGCTCGCGGCGCCGACGCCCACCCCCGATCCCGGGCGGCCCCGTCAGTCGCAACGACGGAGAATTCGGGTGCTGCGCGCGAACGACGGATGCTCAGCGGCGCGTCGCGCCCGAACTCCGTCGTTGTCGACGCCGCTCGGCGGCGCGTGCCGCGTCAGAGGTCCCAGCTCACCACGACGGCTTGCTCGGGCGGCGCGCCGCCGGCAGCGCGGTAGGTCGCGAGTGCCGCCGCATTGCCGGGCTCGGTGGCCACCCACATCGCCCGGCAGCCGCGCTCCCGCGCCAGGTCGGCGAGCGCCCGCACCAGCGCGGCACCGATCCCCCGCCGCTGCGCGCCCTCCTCGACGCCGAGCTCGTTGAGGTACATCTCGGTGCCCTTGTCCGGATGCGTGAGCTCCGCCCCCGAGATCAT
>BADC01000101.1 GCA_000333435.1 Corynebacterium-like bacterium B27
GGGGCGAAGCGCCATCGCGTCGGCGGCGCGCTTTCCGCAGACCTGGGGCAACGTGATCGACATCTCCGGCGAGCTCGAGCCCGACCTCGGCGGCGAGCGCGAGACGCTAGAGGAGGGCTTCGCGGGAGACCAGGCGGCCTACGACGAGGCGAAGCCCCTGAACATCCTGGCCGCCGGTGCGGCCGACCCCGCGACCGCGGCGCTCTACGCCGACACGATCGCGGTCTTCGGCGACGGCACGGAGGACGAGCCGTACCTCACCGCGTCGCGCACCCTCTCGGCGGCGGCCGCCGACGCGGGCATGGCCGCCCACCTCTTCATCTCTCCCGGCACCGGGCACGACTCGGCCACCATCGAGTACGGCTTCGACCACGCCTTCGCGGTGCTCTACCCGCGCTGGGGCCTCGCGCCCTGACGAGGGTTCTGAGCATTGCTCCTCGTGGCCCCGCATGCTATCGTGCCTCATGCATTCGAGCCATCCTCATGTTCTTGCCCGGCGTTCTGCGCTTATCGCCGTTGCAGGCGCCTCGCTCACGGCAGTCGCCCTCGCCATGGCGCCGCTCTCCGCGAGCGCGACCGTGTCACCTCGCGTCATCCCGCACGACTCCGCCCATGGCATCGGCCTCGCGCCGGCGGGAATCGCGATCGACTCGGTGCTGCACCGCGCCTTCGTCACCAACTCGGGCGACGACAGCGTCTCCGTGATCGACACGACGACGGATGCTGTGGTCGCGGTCATCCCGCCCGGCCCGATCGGCATCGGCGACGAGCCGACCGGCATCGCGCTCGACGAGGCGGCACATCGTGCTTACGTGGCGAACCGGGCGAGCGGCACGGTCTCGGTGATCGACACGACGAGCCTCACGGTGACCTCGGTGATCGCGCACGACCCGCGCAGCGGAATCGGCAATCAGCCGCTCGGCGTAGCGGTCGACCCTGGGCGGCACCGGGCCTACGTGACCGAGTACGGTGACGGCCAGGTGGCGGTGCTCGACACCACCGTCGGTCACGAGAAGGTGCTGGACATCCTCGCCTTCGGCCTGATGCGCGGAATCGGTCACGGGCCGGCCGGCGTCGCCGTCGACACCGTGCTGAACCGCGCATTCGTGGCCAACTCCGGCGACGACACGGTCTCGGTCATCGACACGCGGGTCTCGAAGGTGACGACGGTGCTGAGCGATCTCGGCTCGGCGATCGGGCATGCGCCGCGCGGTGTCGCGGTCGACGAGGTGACGCACCACGCCTTCATCACGAACTCCGGCGACGGCACCGTGAGCGTCGTGAACACCCGCACCTTCGCGGCCGACCGGCTGCTCACCGCGGCGTCATCGATCGGCCGGGCGCCGTCGGCCGTGGCGGTCGACGAGGGCCTGCGCCGCGTGTACGTGGCC
>BADC01000100.1 GCA_000333435.1 Corynebacterium-like bacterium B27
CGAGGGCGGGATCGTCGAAGAGGGCTTGCGCGCCGGGATAGGAACCCGCGGCGTACTCGGCGGCGAGGACATCGGCGCTTCGCCGGGGCGGCGCCCGCGATCCCGACCAGACGAAGCCGCGGATGGCGCGCCAGGGCGTCGGCATGCACGGCGGCGAACGCGCCCGTGCCGACGATGCCGACGGCCTTCATTGCGCCACCCTGCCCCGCCATCACGCGGGCGGGGTCAGCGACTTGTTGTCGGCGATCAGCGATCCGGCACCCGCATCCGTGATCGTGCCGTCGACGCGATTGTCGGTGATCATCGTGTCGCTCGCGGTCGAGCTCACGATGAGCGGCCCGCGCACCCGGCTGTTCTGGATCGACCAGCGGTTCGCGTTGATGGTGTACCCGGCCGTGCGCCGCAGGTCGCTCGCCACGATCGCCACGTCGGAGGTCGGCGTCGTCGAGTTCGGGGCACTGACCACGTCGCCCAAGAAGGTGCAGTTCGTGAAGGTGAAGTCGCGCAGCGTCGTCTTCCCCGGCGCCAGCAGGTCGGCCAGCTGCACGTTGCCGTCGAAGGTGTCGCCCACGAACGTCGCACGCTCGTAGACCGAGCTCGAGACCTCGGTGCGCGTGCCGGTGCGGAACGCCCGTTTGGTCGTGGTGTACCGATCGCGGTAGACGTTGCCGATCGAGCGGATGTCCGACTGCACGTAGTCGGTCGACGCCGTCGCCTCGGTGCGGAAGTAGAGCGCCGGGTTCACCACGGTGGTCGCGATGGTCGGCTCGGCCTCGACGACATTGCCGATGATGGTGACGTTGTTGCTCCCCGCCGTGACGTTGATGCCCGACACGGTGTACCCCACGCGGTTGCCCTCGATCAGGATGTTGCGGCTGTGGAAGATCGCCTGTGGTCCGTCGGTGCACCGCGTCATCACGTTGTTCCGGATCTGACCGTTCTCGCACTCGCCGAACTCGATCATCTTGTTGCCGGAGAGATCGAGCACACAGTTCTCCACCGTCCAGTTGCGGAACTGGCCGGCCAGCCGCTCCGCGGGGTACGGCCCGGTGACGGCGCTCTTGGTGCAGCCGACCGCGATCTGCGAATCCAGGATGTAGCAGTTGCGCACGGTGATGTTGTCGGAGTGGATCGTCTTGTCGGTGCCGTCGTGACGCGCGCACACACCCATCAGCGAGCCGCCGCCGATGGCCGCGTTGTTGACGGTGAGACGGAGGTTCTCGACCACGACGTTCGAGACCGGCAGGTCTTTGCCGCCGACCCGGAGCACGTAGTGCCGCGTGGGATCGGGCGCTGTCGTGGGGTCGAGGAAAATGTGGGTCGAGTATCCGTCGCCCCGCAGGGTGACGTTCGACTTCAGGGTGAGCGTGGCCTCGCCCGGCTGGCGGGTGAGGAGGTAGGAGCCGGTGGGGAGGTACACGACTCCGCCGCCCTCCGTATCCGACGCGGTGGTGATCGCGGTCTGAATCGCCTCGGTGTCGTCTGCGACACCGTCACCGACCGCGCCGAAGTCGGTCACCCGCAGCACCGGCCCGGATGCCGGCACCGCGGATGCGGGCACCTCCGCCGCCACCGCCGGCTCCGGCAGCAACGCGACCGCAGCCGCCCCCGCCCCGGCCCCGAAGAGCCCGATCATCGATCGCCTGTTCAGCAGTCCCTGTGTCATCGCATGTCCCCCATCTCAGTTCCAGTCCGTTGCCAGATCGAGCGCCGCCGAGAGCAGCGTGCGCGTGTACTCCTGTTCCGGCGCGGCGAACACCTCGTCCACCGGCCCGATCTCGACGATCTCGCCGAGGTACATCACGGCCACCCGATCGGCGATCCGCCGCACCACCCCGAGGTCGTGGGTGATGAACACCATCGTCAGTTTCAGCCGCGTGCGGATCTCCGCCAGCAGCGCCAGCACCTGCGTCTGCACCGAGACGTCCAGCGCCGACACCGCCTCGTCGCAGACCAGCAGCTCGGGCTCCACCGCGAGCGCCCGCGCGATGCTCACCCGTTGCGCCTGCCCGCCGGAGATCTGGCTGGGGCGCCGGTCGAGCAGCAGCGGATCGAGGCCGACGCTCTCGAGCAGCGCTCCGGCCGCTGCACGCCGGTCGGTAGGCGCGATCGAGCGGTGCGTGCGCCAGCCCTCGTCGATGAGCGAGAACACGGTCATCCGCGGGTCGAGCGCCGAGCGCGGGTCTTGGAACACCATCTGCACCCGCCGGCGCTCCTCCTTCGAGCGCCGCCGGCGCCCGAGCGGCGCGCCGGCGAGCTCGATCGCACCGCGATCGGGTTGCGCCAGCCCCACGATGCACTTCGCGAGGCTCGACTTGCCCGAACCCGACTCCCCCACCACCGCGAGCACCTCGCCGGCGGCCACCTCGAACGAGACGTCGCGCACGGCGCGGGTGGTGCGCCCGGCCCGGGTGTAGCTGAGATCGAGCCCGTCGACCGACAGGAGAGTGGTCATGATCATGCCTCCGGATTCACGCGTGCACCGCCGGCACGTTGTCGATGAGGTTGCGGGTGTACGGATGCTGCGGGTCGCCGAGCACCGTCGCCGCCGGCCCCGCCTCGACCACCTCGCCGTGCTTCATCACCACGAGGTCGTCGGCGAAGTGCGCCATCACCCGCAGGTCGTGGCTGATCAGGAGGATCGAGAGGTCCTCCTCCCGCTGCAGCCGCCGCAGCAGCTCCAGGATGCGCGCCTGCACCGTGACGTCGAGCGCGGTGGTCGGCTCGTCGGCGAGGATGAGCCGGGGCTTCCCCGCCAGCGCCATCGCGATCACCACGCGCTGCCGCTGACCACCGGAGAGCTGATGCGGATACGACGCCGCCCGGTGCTCGGGCTCCGGCACCTCAACCCGGTGCAGCAGTTCCACGGCCCGCTTCCGCGCCTCGCGGCGGCTCACGCCGTCCCGCCGGCGCAGGATCTCCCCGATCTGGTCGTCGATCCGCATCACCGGGTCGAGCGCCGCCAGCGGGTCCTGGAACACCATGCCCACCTGCTTGCCGCGAACCAGCCGCCGCTCCCGCGGGCCGAGCGCCAGGAGGTCACGGCCGTCGAAACGGATGCTCCCCCCGGTCGCCCGCACGCCCGTCGGCAGCAACCCCAGCACGGCCAGGGCGGTCATGCTCTTGCCACTCCCCGACTCCCCGACCACACCGGTGGTGCGGCCGGCCCGGGCCGACAACGAGACTCCCTTGAGGATCTCGGTCGACTCGGCGCCGACGACCAGGTCGTCGATCTGGAGGAGCGGGTCGTCTGCGAAGAGGGCGGCTGTCGGCGTGGGCGCCGGAGCGGCGGCTGCGGCGTTCATCGGGTGAACTGCACCTGGGTGAGGTCGGGCTTGTAGATCGGGTCGAGCTCGACGCCCTCGAGCGCCGAACTCCACGCCCACACCTGCACCACGGTCATCGGGAACATGCCGACGGCGTCGTCCCAGATGATCTTCCCGGCCTGGTCGTACAGATCCTTCCGGGCATCCTGATCGGGCGACGAACCCGCCTGGGCGAGCAGCGCATCCAGATCGGGGTTGCAGTAACCGGTGCGCTTCGCCGCACAGGTGTAGAGGCGGCCGAGGTTGTAGTCGGCGTCACCGGTGCTGGTGATGACGGGCTGGATGATCACGACGTCCCAGTTGAGACCGAGCAGGTTCTGGGTGCCCACGGCCGCCTCCTGCAGGTCGACCTCGGCCTTGACGCCGATCTTGGCCCAGTCGGCGATGACGGCTTCGACGAACGGCTGGTAGGTGTTGGCCGTCATGAGGATCTTGATGGTCTGGTCGAAGTCCCAGCCCGCCTTCTCGAGAGCCGCCTTCGCCGCATCCGGATCGAAGTCGTACGGGGTCTGGTCGCTCGCGCCGAAGACGTCGTCGGGCAGCGGGCCGTTCATCGCCGTGCCGGTGTTCGGGTAGAGCGCGTCGATGATGGTCTGGAAGTCGACCGCCTGCCAGAGCGCCTGCCGCACCGCGGCGTCGGCGAACTGGGCGCGGCTGGAGTTGAACCAGAGCACGAGGTTCGCGAGCGTCGGCGTCGACTCGACCACGAGGTTCGGGTCGCTGCTGAGGGCGGCTACCTCGTCGTCGGGCACCGTCCAGGTGAGCTGAATCTCGCCGGTCTCGAGCGCCGTCGACCGCGCCGACTGTTCCGGGATCATCCGGAACGCCAGGGTGTCGAGCTTCGGTGCGCCGTTCCAGTAGTCGGCGTTCGCGGTGAGGTCGACCCCGCCGCTCGGGTCGAAGGAATCGACGATGAAGGGTCCCGACCCTACGGGCGAAAGGCCGAAGCCCTCGGTGGCCACGAGCTCGGACGGGCCCACGGCGAGCATCGACATCTTGCCGAGCAAAGCGCCTTGGCCGACGTCGGAGGTGATCTGCAGCTCCGTGGGGCTCACGACGGTGGCGGTCAGGGGTTTGAAGATGCCGGCGAGCGGGCCGGCGAGCGCGACCACCTGGTCCATCGACGCCTTCACGTCGGTGGCGTCGAGCGCGGAGCCGTCGCTGAAGGTGACGTCGTCGCGGAGGGTGAAGGTCCACTGCTTCGCGTCATCCGACGAGGTCCACTCGGTGGCGAGCGACGGCGTGTACTCGCCGTTCTCGTAGGTGACGACGGTGTCGAAGATCTGGGCGTCGACCTGCAGTTGCCCTGGGCGAGCGCGTTGGCGCCGAACGGGTCGAGGTTGGCGATGGTGGCGACGGGCAGACCGACGGTGAGGTCTTGCGCCACGTTCTCGGGGCTGGCGGAGGAGGTGCCCTGCGGGCTGCCGGTGCAACCGGTGAGCACGAGCGCGGCAGCCGCGGTCACGGCAAGGCCTGCCGCGAACGCCGTCCGGCGGCGCCGGAGTGAGGGGTGGATGGACATCGTCGTCTCCTCGTCGGGATGGGTGCTGTGTGAGGGTGAGAGTGAGAGATGGAGTTCAGCGGGCTTGCCGAAGCGATGCGACAGGCGTCGCCGAGGAGGCCGAT
>BADC01000099.1 GCA_000333435.1 Corynebacterium-like bacterium B27
CCGCCGAGCTCGGTGAGGTCTCTTTGAACGCCGAGCACCAGGAGCTCGTGAAGTCCTCGCCGGTGTCACCGAGGAGATAGGCGGTCTTCCAGCCCTTGTCGGAGGCGAACTGGGCGCCGACCGAGGCCTGGGTGGTGGAGGACTCGTTCACCGAGTAGGCCAGCGGGCCGACGCCGACCGGACCGAACAGGGCGCTGCCGGCGCACGAGAGGGCGATCTTGCCGGCCTTCTGCGCTTCGGTCGCGGCGGGGGCGCCGAGGTTGTAGTCGCACATGGTCACCACGAAGTCGGCGCCCTGGTCGAGCACGTCGATGGCGGCGGAGGCGGAGAGCTCGACATCGGACTTGGTGTCGGAGACGACCACCTCGAGCTGGCGGCCGTTCACACCGCCGTCGGCGTTGACCTTCGCGACGGCGAGGTCGATGGCGTTCTTGACGGGGCCGTCGAAGCCGCTGAAGAAGCCGGTCTGGGCGCTCGCGACGCCGATGATGATGGGGTCGTCGCTGCCTCCGCCGGAGCCGGAGTCACCGGAGCCGTCGCTGCCGGAGCAGCCGGCGAGAACGAGAGTGGCGGCGGCCAGGGCCGCTGACGCGGCCAGCAAGGCGGGCCTGAAGCGAGTGGTTGACATACGTGCATCTCCGATTCTGTGATCGCCGGCGGGTGGGTCGGCGGATGGGTGTTTCGGTTGCGTGGTGCCGGTGCTGGTGCGGGTCAGGCGCTGGTGCAGGCGCGGGTACTCGTGCTTGGTGCAGGTACTCGCGCTTGGTGCGGGTACTCGTGCTTGTTGCGGGTCAGGCGCGGGGTCGGGTCAGGCGTCGTTTCGTGCGGATCGTTGAGAGAGTTCCGCTTCGATCAGGGAGACCAGGGCGTCGAACGCACGGTCGGCGCGTTCTTTCTCGCCCGTGGTGAAGATGTCGAGCTGCAGGCCGCGCATGGCGGCGAGCACGAGGGTGGCGCGAGTGCGGGCATCCTCGTAGCCGTAGCCGGCACGGAGGAGGATCTCCGAGAGCGAATCGACCCAGACCGAGACGATGCCGTCGAGGAACTTCTCGTATGCATCCGGGTTCGCTTGCGCGATGCCCCACACCTCGTAGAACAGGTGGAAGTACGGGCGCATCGCTTCGGAGACGTTGTGGTCGTAGAAGGCGGTGAGCGCCTGACCGGTCGAGGCCTGGTTGTTGGGAACGACCGAATCGACGAAGTGCGACTTCTCGCGGTGCCGTACCTCTTGCACGACCTCGGAGATGAGCTCTTCTTTGGAGCCGAAGTGGTACAGCAGCACGCGGTGACTGGTGTCGAGCTGTGATGCGAGTTCGCGGAGGCTCAGGTCACTGATCCCGCTCGTCATGAGCTGGTCGATGATCTTGTCGAGCAGCACGTCGCGCTTGCTCTTCTTGCCGCGACTACCGGGCATCGGTCACCTCCTCCGTGTCGTTGATCTGCGTGTACCACTTGGTACGTTTTTTCGTACCATGTGGTCAGATTGGTGTACGCGACGCAGGGCTGTCAAGAGTCGAGTTGGGAGAGGTGGTGGTTTTTACGAGCGTGTTACACGGGCGAAACAGAAGGATCGCGCCTCGCGCGCGCTGTCCCGCTCCGGTCGAATGCGTGTTCGGATATTCGAGCTTTCGTCATTGATTGATGATAGAATATCAGTATGACTTCAGCTGCTCGACTCCGTGAGATCGTCACCGATCTCCGTGATGTCGCGGGCATGGTTGGGGTGGGGCTGGGTGGGCTTTCGGATGAGGGCTTGCTGGAGGTGATGGCCGCGTTGGAGGCCGTCGGGCGGGTGGTGTCTGCGGCACAGGTTCGGGTTGCGGGTGAGGTGGGGGTGCGGTCCCGGAGCGAGCTGGGGGATGAGGGGCTGAGTCGGTCGTTGAACTTCACCAGCCCGGTGAAACTCGTCGCGAACGTGACCGGGGCGTCGGCGCGGGAGTCCAAGGCGCGGGTCGAGCTCGGGCAGCGACTGCGGGGGGCGATGCTCCTCGGGGGCGGTGAAGGGCCTGCCCCGTTCCCCGCCGTTGGGGCGGCCCTGGATGACGGCACCGTGAATGTGGAAGCGGCGGCCGTGATCGTGAAGGAGTGCGGTGCGCTGGCCACCCGGGGATGCGCTCCCGATGTTGTGGCCGGGGCCGAGCAGACCCTCGTTGACGAGACGGTCGCGTTGCACCTGACCACCGACGAGACCCACAAACTCGCCATCCACCTCCGCGAAGTGATCGACCCGGATGGTGCGGAGCCGCGGGGTGAGGTGTTGCAGGCCCAGAGGTCGTTGACGATCGCGCAGGCACCGGATGGGATGATCCGGGGGAAGTTCGCGTTGACACCGGATCAGGGCGGGGTGTGGTTGGCGAGTATCCAGGCGATGCAAAGCCCCCGGGGTCACCGGGCCCCGGTTCCTCACCGACGAGGAAGCCATCGCCGACATGATCATGACCGATATGCGGAGTCAGGCGCAGAAGAACGCCGACACCGTCACCGAGTTGATCGCCCGCGCCGCCGGAGCCCCCGACATGCCCCGCCTGAACGGCGCCACGACCACCGTGAACGTGCATATCACTCTCGACGACCTCGAAGCCGGCCGGGGTGTGGGGTGGATCGATGGGATCACCGCTCCGATCCCGGCGTCCACGGTCGCGCAGATGCGCTGCTCGTCCCCCACCGCGGTGACCGTGTTCGGTGACCGGGGTGAGGTCCTTCACCAGGGGAAGATGAAGCGGTTCTTCACCCCGGCGCAGAACCGGGCCCTCGCCGCCCGCGACGGCGGCTGCATCGCCCCGGGCTGCGACCGACCCCCATCGTTCTGCGAAACCCACCACGTCGACCAATGGGTCAACGACGATCACTTACCGGGCCGAACCGACATCGACAAGGGCGTCCTGCTGTGTCACTTCCACCACTCCCACCTCCACCGGGCGGCGTGGAAACTGATCATGCTCGGTGGCGTCCCCCACCTCGTGCCACCCAGGTGGATCGACATCACCCAAACCCCGATCCCGACCACCCGCCGACGCACCACCCACCGCCCAGCCGCCTAATCCGGCGCGCCGCCGGAAACCCAGCCACGACCCATCGTCGGCAAGCGCGAAGCNCGCGNCANCCANGCAGCNAACAGCACCCCGAACATCTCACCCCGACAAAGGCTGCCGCGCGCTTCGCGCTTGCCCTCAATGAACCATGGTTGATTCGAGAGGCGTCACCTAGAGAGGATTGCGCCAGGTCGGGTCACGACACGGCAGGCTGGCTGATCGAGACTCCGACACCTCTGGACGGCGCTTGGAACCTTCCGCGCTTGCGTCGTGCTAGCGGAGTTCGGCTGCTGCCGCCCGCAGCTCGGCGAAGGCCGCCCTCGTATGTGTGACCAGGTCGCCCGGGGCATCGTCGCGCTCTGGGTCGGACCACCGGCGGTAACCGAGGCCGAACGCCAGCACCCCGAGCTCCGCCGCCACCTGCGCTGCCGCCTCCGACGTACCGCGGCGACGCAGCGCATCCGACATCGCCGCCGCCAGACCGACGGTCTTCATCGCATTGCGTGCCCGCAGCTCGTCGTTGGATTCGATCGCCGCATGGAGACGCGGACCCAGACCGCGGTTGAACTCCGTCATCGCCCCGGATGCCCGATCGAGGCCGCTCGCTACCGCGTCCAACGGCGACGCATCTGACGGTGCCGCGGCGATGCCCTCGGCCAGCAGCGTGCTCAGCATCTCCTGACCGGCCGAAAGGAGTTCACGCTTGTCGGTGAAGTGGCGGAAGAACGTGCTCCGCGTCAGCCCTGCCCGCTCGGCGATCTGCGCCACCGTCGTCTCGTCGTAGCCCCGCTCGGTGAAGAGGTCGAGCGCGGCTTCGACAAGGCGCTCCCGCGCATCCGGTTTCCATCTGGGCACACGCTCAGTCTACGCGATGCGACATGTGTCTCATCATGGTGCTACTGTGATGAGACATTAGTCGCATCACACCGTGGAGGTTTCCTATGCGCGTCTTCATCACCGGCGGCACCGGCCTGATCGGATCGGCCGTCGTCGCCGAACTGCTCTCCGCCGGCCACTCCGTCACCGTCCTCACTCGTTCCGACGCATCCGCGGCGAAGGCCACCGCCGCCGGCGCCGACACCGTTCGCGGCAGCCTCGTCGACCTCGACCTACTACGCCGCGAGGCCGAGAGCGCCGACGGGGTCATCCACCTCGCCTTCGGCAGCGACTTCAGCACACCCGAAGCCCTCAACCAGAACATCGCCGAGGAGACCGCCGCTCTCACCACCCTCGGCGACGCACTCATCGGCACGGGCAAACCGCTCGTCACCGTATCCGGCACCCCTCAGGCCGACGGCCGACCCTCGACCGAAAACGACCCACTGCCCACGGGCGGCCCGGTCGGCGGACGCGGCGTGACGGTCAACCGCATCCTCGCGCTCGCCGAACGCGGCGTACGCACTTCAGCCATCCGCCTCCCCCGCACGGTGCACAACAACGGAGAGGGCGGATTCGCAGGGCTGCTCACCCAGATCGCCCGCCAGACCGGCGTGGCCGGATACCCGGGCGACGGCAGCCAGCGCTGGCCCGCCGTGCACGCCCTCGACGCTGCGGTGCTGTTCCGACTGGCGCTCGAGAACTCGCCCGCGGGACACGCCTGGCACGCGGTGACGGATGAGGGTGACACGGTGCTCGACATCGTGACCGTGATCGGCCGTCGGCTCGGACTGCCCGTCGAATCGGTGCCGGTCGAGAGCTTCGGACCGATCGGTCCCGTGTTCGCCGCCGACCAGCCCGCTTCCAGCGCACGCACCCGCGCCGAGCTCGGGTGGGAGCCGACCCGGCCGAGCCTGCTTGCGGACCTGGAGAACGTCGAACCCTGAGCCTCAGGCCGGTCAAGCCGCCGCATCCGCCTCCAACAGGCGCAGAGCCTCGAACAGCGCTGCCCGATGGCGCTCGTCGAGCGGTGCGAACAGCGTCGGCAGCATCCGGGATGCCACCCCACGTCCGGCGTCGAGCGCCTCCTCCCCCCTCTCCGTGAGCGCGTACTCGAGCCGGCGCCCCCGACCGGAGGACCGCGTGACCCACCCACCCGCGATCAACCGCGTCGCCAGAGTGCCGAACGACTGGTCGCTCTGGAAGGTCGCCACCGCCAGCTCGTGACCGGATGCGCCGGGCGCGTTCGCGATGGCCCGCAGCGCATCCCACTGCACGAGGCTCACGCCCACCTCGCGCAGCGCAGCATCCATCGTGCGGTGGTTGCGGTACTGTGCCCGCTTGATCGCCTGGCCGAGCAGTTCCAGATCGGTTGCCATGGTGTTACTGTATCAGCACACTTATATAAATATATTGATATGGAGACACCGGATGCTCGAACACATCGCCCACGCACCACTCACCGAACAGGGCGCACCGACCGCGCCCGCCGCACTCGCGCTGCACGGCGGGGGCGGCCCCCGCACCGTGGCGCCCATCGTCGGTCACCTCGCCGCCACGCGGCACGTGCTCGCGCCGACGCATCCGGGGTGGGACGGGACACCGTTACCCGCCGGCCTCACCTCGGTGGGTCAGCTGGCGACGGCGTACCTCGAACTCCTGCGGGAGCGGGGCGAGCAGGACGTCGCCGTCGTCGGATCGTCGATCGGCGGGTGGATCGCGCTGGAGATGGCTGTGCAGGCCGCGGGCGACGAGCGGTTCGCGGGGCTCCTCGGTCCTGTCATCGTGATCGACTCGGTCGGCATCGAGGTGCCCGACGAACCCGCCGCCGACTTCTTCGCCCTCAGCCCACGCGAGCTCGCCGAACACGCCTGGCACGACCCCGATCGCGGGTACATCGACCCCGCCGGCCTCAGCGACGAGCAACGCGCCGTGCTGGCGGGCAACGGGCGGGCGATGGCGACCATCGCCGGTGCGACGATGAGCGACCCCGGACTGCTCGGGCGGCTGGGCGGCATCTCCCCCGACACCCCGCTGCTCGTCGTGTGGGGAGCCAGCGACCGCATCGTCACACCGGGGTACGGGCGGGCGCTGGCACGCGCGGTGCCCGGTGCGGAGTTCGTGCAGATCGAGGAGGCGGGCCACCTGCCGCACCTGGAGGCGCCCGAGGCGACCTGGGCAGCCGTCGACGCGTTCCTCGCCGCAGCGCGGGAGCCGATAGCGGGCGCCAGCACAACGGTGCGCCTCGAACCACGACAGCGCCTGTGAATGTCATCCTCTCGTTGACGCGCACACCCGATCATCCCTACGCTCATCACATGAGCAGCTCAACGTCGTCGAACAAGTCGACCCTTTCCGAACTGGCCTCGCGTGTCGAAGCCGGTCCTGAGCGATCCGGTGACGAGCTGCCGATCATCGGGCAAGCGGACGAATTGACGCGACGTTCGCAGAACCGTCTGGCAGAGCTCGTGTCCATCGCACGGTCGCGGGGCGTGTCGTGGCAGGCGATCGGCACCGAACTCGACATCAGCCGGCAGGCCGCGTTCAAGCGATTCGGCAGTGGCGCCGGCGAGACCACCACGGAGGAGAGCACCGACCTGCTGGCCCGCACGGTCGAGGTCTTCACCCAACTGGATGCCGACGACTACGAAGCCGTGCGTGCGCACATGACCTATGCCTGCGGCCGCGCGCTCACCCGACGCAGGCTCATGAGCGTCTGGCACCAGATCCGGGACGACTCCGGCCGACTCGAAGAATGCGTCGATGTGACGGCACGGACGCCTGACGGCAGCACGACACTCAGCCGATTCGCGAATCGGCATCTCAGCACGGGCGCCATCGTGCAGACCACGCTGCGACACGAGACTGGCGAGTGGATCGGTCGCGTGGCCTACAACGGCTCCGGCAAGATCACCGGTATCGTCATCGCGCCACCGGATGCCCGCAACCTGCCGTTCTAGCACGCCCTGCGACCAGTGAGGCGGCAGGAGCCCGGCCGGTAGAGATCACTCGCCGCGAGCGCCGAGCGGTGCCGGCTCAGCCGATGCCGAACACCCGGCCCTGTGAGAGCCCCACGAGGTAGCCCCCGGCGAACGCCCACCGCTCGTCGTAGTACGCCGGGATGCTCCACAGCGGCGCTCCGGTGACCGCATCGAACGCGGTTCCGGTGCCACTCTGCGGCATCGGGGTGGGCGGAGGCGTCTGCCACTTCGAGGTGTAGAGCCCACCCGTTCCGAGCGCGCCGTCCAACCTGTACTGGGCGAGCGCGCCCTGCGCTCCGACGAAGTCCGACGGCCGCTGCGACACATCCACCGGCGCACCCGTCGCCTCATCGAATCCGCACAAGCCGCCCTGCTCGCCGGACTGCACGATCACGCCGTCGGCCGCCAGAGTGAAACCGAACGTCGAGAGCGCCGGACTGTTGAGCCCTGCCCCCTTCGTGCATCCGGACCCGTCAGCGGTCCACCGCGACTGCCCGGTCGCGCCGTCGACCAGTTCGAGCTGCGTGCCCGGCCCGATCAACAGCACCTCCGAGACCCGCGGGATGTCACGTCCCGGCTGCCGCGGGATGAGGTCGACCGGCGCCACCGCGTAGCCCGCGTCGAGCGAACGGCTCCACACCTCGTTGCCGGCGTCGTCGATGCCCGCCACCGTTCGGGCTCGCTGGTAATCGATGCGGTCGGTGGAGCGGAGGGTGAATCCGTCGTAGTACGCGTAGTCGCGACCGGTCGTCCCACCGGCCATCACGGCACCCGAATCGACGTCGTACACGTCGAGCACCGAGGGCTGCCCGTCGTACCAGTGGCTGACCTGCAGGATCGAGCTCGTGTTCGTGATGGGCGGGGTGCTCGCCCGTTGCGCATCGAACGGCACCGACCAGCGCGGGCTCGCGAGGTCGCGCGGGTCGGCGCGCTCCACCGCCCACGACGTGGTCGGCGCTCCCGCCGCATCGAGCTTCTGCGCCACGAACGTGACGTCGCCCGAGTCGCCCGGCACGGCGTTGAGGTCGCGCACGGTGAATCCGTCGGGAAGCGTCACCGACGAGAGAGTCGAACCCGTCGCGAGGTCGAGTACCTCCTTCGGCCCCGGCCCGCCGAGCACGTCCCACACCAGCACACGACCCGAGGTGCCGAGCAGCGTCGCGGTGGTCTGGTCACCGTAGGTGAATGCCCACGACCAGTCGCGACTCCACACCGGCACACCGGTACTCGTGTCCAGCAGGGTGAGCGAAAACCGGCTGGCGTCGAGGTCGCAGCTGTAGTTCGAGTCCTCCGGCGGTGTCGTCGGGCCGGTCTGTACCAGGGCGTAGCCATCGGCCACGTCGATCACCCGCGGATACTCGCACATGTCCCCCACCCCCGGCAGCTGCAGCGACCATGCCGGGCTCACCGCCGGCCGCGTGAGCACGTCGTGCGGGGCGATCGGCTCCCCCGTCAGCACGAGCGGATGCGGGACCGGCGTGGGCGGAGCATCCGTCGCCGTGGGAGTGGGGGTCGGTGTGGGCGAGGCGGAGGTCGGAGGTGCCGCCGCCGTGATCCCGCCATCACCGAACAGCGAGACACCGGTCACCGCGAACGCCACCGCGGTGCCGCCGAGGCCGAGGCCGAGCGCGGCCAGCACCGCCGCCACCGCCACGCGCACCTGGCGCCGGCGGTCACGCCGCGGCGACTCCTCCACCGTCGCCACGAGCGCGGCTCGGATGGCGGCGCTCCGCGTTTCATCGAATCGAGGACGGTCGCTCATTTCACACCTCCGGTGACACTCGTGGACGGATCGAGCAGCTCGCTCGTGTGCACGGCGAGCCGCGACTTGGCGCGCGACAGGCGCGATTTCACCGTGCCGACGGGCACGCCGAGCACACGCGAAGCCTGCCCGGTCGTCAGCTCTTCGAGCACGCACAGCGTGATGACGTTCTGGTCGGCCTCCGAGAGGCGAGAGAACGCCTCCCGCACCTTGGCGTCGCGCGCGACCTGATCGATCCGCGCACCCACCGCATCCGAGAAGTCCGGCTCGTCGTCGACCGACGGCTTCGGGATGCGCTCGAGCACCGCCCGATAGCGCCGGGAACTGCGCGCGAGATTGCGCACGACGTGGTTCGTCGCCACCAGCAGCCAGCCGATCACCGACCCGTCGATCACCCGCACGGATGCACGCTTGCGCCACGCCTCGAGAAAGACCAGCGCCGTCGCATCCTCGGCATCGTGCGGATCGCGGATGAGCCGCAGCGCCTGCCCGAACACCCGATCGCGATGGCGATCGAACACGCGGCCGAACGCGGCGGAGTCACCCGTGAGCGCGGCGGCCCAGTCGGCCGCCTCGTCGTGAGATTCCGTCCCCATACCCTCTACTGTCCGCTGCCCCCAGGAGGGTTCCATTCTCGTGGAATCCTCCTGGGGGTGCGTCCAGCGTGCCCCGCTACTGCGACAGCGTGAGGTAGTCGAGGCCGATGCGGTAGTCGCTCGACGACGACGACTTGCCCGTCACCTGCAGGCGCAGGTGGTGGGTGCCGGCCGTGAGCGTGACAGCACCGAGGTCGGCCACCGGGTACTTGCGGATGCTCGTGTACCCCGTCACCGGCGAACCGGCCGCGACCGGGCTGCCGTCCACCGTCACCGCGAAGTTCGCGCGGTCGTTGCGGGTGAGGTAGTGGATGCCGAGGTCGTAGGTGCCCGCGGCCGGGGCGGTGAACGCGACATCCAGGTAGTCACCGGTCGCCGAGCCGTCGAGCTCGACGTACGCGCCGCCACTCAGGATGGGATCGGAGACCACCGAGGTCGGATCGCTCGCCGTGCGGGTGAGGCCCTCGGCCTCGATCACCGTGCGGGTCACGGCGGGACCGTCGTCGACGGAGTCGGTGCCGTTCGTCAGCCACTCCAGGTTGAGGCGCGCGAGCTGGACGGTCGAGCCCACCTCGTAGAGCACCAGGATCGTGCCGTCGTCGAGCGTCGCGATGTCGGAGTAGGCGGCTGCTCCCGACTGCACCACCCGCTCCACCGGGAAGCTCTCACCCTCGTCGTAGGAGACGGCGAGGGTGAGGTCGGTGCGCGTGGTCGCTCCGACGGGCCGGCTGAACAGCAGGCGCGACACGCTGTCCCCGTCGGCGCGGAAGCGCGCATAGCCCGCCTGCACCGTCGTGGCCGAGGGGATGCCGGCCGCGAGGAACGCATCCGACCAGGTCTCGCCACCGTCGGCGCTCACGGCGCCGATGCGGCTGTGGGTGCCGGAGACCGAGTAGCGGCCGAGCATCAGCAGGCTGCCGTCGGCGCGCTGCTCGACGCCGGCCTCGCCGATCGGGTACGCCGTGTCGAGGGCCGGGCCGCCGCCCGCTTCCGAGGCCGCGCCGCCGTCGTCGCTGTAGACGACCGTCGCGCCGTAGGCGCGCGACGCGGCCGGCAGGGTCACCGACTTGCGATGCCACACCTCGACGAGGAGCCGGCCGTCGGCGAGCTGGATGCCGTGGCCCGGGCCGGGGAGGTGGAAGGTCCAGCCCTCCGGGTTGCCGTCGAACAGCGAGGTCACCTCGACCCGCGACGACCAGGTCACCCCGTCGTCGTCGCTCGAGCGGTAGAAGACCTGCGAACTCACGTTGTCGTGGTTCAGGGCGTAGAAGAGGACGATGCGTCCGGTGCTCTGGTCGACGACGGGGGTCGGGTTCGCCCACGACTCCCCCGCCGAGCTGGCTTCGATCGTGATGTCGGCGCCCCAGCTCTGGCCGCCGTCGGTCGAGCGCTTCACGACGAGGTGGTGCGGATCGTCGTCGCCGTTCGTGATGCGGGCCTCGGTGGCCACGAGCACCGTGCCGGCCGTGGTGACCACCAGGCTCGGGATGCGGTGCGACGCCACCGACCCCGACCCGGCCGCCCAGACGGTGTTCTTCTCGAGCAGCTGCGGGTCGGCGGCCGTGGCGGAGGGGGCCGCGCCCGCCAGGCCGGCCGCGCTGAGGGCGCCACCCACGAGGGCCGTGGCGAGCGCCGTCGCCGCCCATCTCTTCCACCGGTGGGTCGTTGCGATCGTCACTGCAGCTCCTTTGCTCGTTGTTCGATGGATGGATTCGGTCGAGATCTGGATGAACGGCGTCTCAGATGGTCTCCGCGGCTGCGTACAGGCGATCGATCAGGCGCTGCGCCGCGAGCAACTCCGGGATTCCGGCGAAGTCGGCGGGCCGGCCCAGGGCCAGTGCCGCCATCGTGTGCCCGAAGGTGAGGTACTGCGCCGACGACGGAGCGCTCTCCGCCGTGTGTACGCCCGCGGCATCCCGCACGATCACGAGCCCGTTCGACTCGGCGACGCTCTCGCCCGGCCCGTGCAGGCGCCACTCCTTGTCGGGCGCGTTCTCGGCCGGCATCGCGTAGCCGGCCTCGATCGTGATGGTGCGGCCGTCGGCGGTCACGAGGGTGGCGAGGGCGAAGTCCTCGACGGCGAGGTGGTGCAGCGAGCGGGAGAGCTGCGCCGAGCGGATGCGGAGGTGTTCGGGGCCGATCGATCCGTGCATCAGCTCGGCGATCGCATCCGCCGCGTGCACCCCGAGGTTGCGCAGCGCACCGCCGCCGTACCGCGCCGGGTCGAGCACCCAGGGCACGCCGTCGCGGAGGTAGCGGTCGGGCGGGCCGGCGATGATGCGGAAGTGCGCGTGCGTCCAGGTGCGGCGGAGGTCGGTGCGGTCGACGGCGGCCCAGAAGTCGGCGTAGCGGTTCACCAGCGGGACGAGGGTCGGGATGCGGTGCGCGGCGGCCGCTGCTGCGGCCGATTCGAGAGCCGCGGCATCGACCGTGCCGGGCTTCTCGAGCACGAACGGGCGACACTCCGCCGTCACGCGGTCGAGCACCGGCGGCGTGTCGGAGGGTGGAGTGAGGATGACGGGGATCGCGTCCCGGTGCGCGTCGAGCGCCGCCTGCCACGAGTCGTACCCGAGCGGCCCGGTTTCGCTCAGCGCACGCCGCGCTGCGGGGCGAGGGTTCGCTCAGGCCGACCACCCG
>BADC01000098.1 GCA_000333435.1 Corynebacterium-like bacterium B27
TCTTCGGTGAGCCAGACCTCGCCGAATCCGTTCGCCTCCGCGAGGGCGGCGAGCGGCCCGATGTCGCCCGGGGGGATGTGGCTGCCGATGAGGAGGCCGACGGGGGAAGGCGCGTTCATGATGATCTCCTGTCTGGGTGGCGGGGTCAGGATGAGGGGGTGGGCTCGGCGGGGTCGGTGGCGGCTCCGGCTTCGGCTGTTGCTCCGGCCGCCGCGTCGGCAGCCGCCTCGGCGGCGGCGAAGTGGCCGAGCAGCAGCTCGGCGACGCGGCCGGGCTTCTCGAGCATCGGCATGTGCCCGATGTCGGGCATGAGCACCTGCTCGGTGCGGAGCGCTCGCGCCATCTCGAGGCCGAGCGCCGGGGTGCAGGTGGCGTCGTATTCGCCGGTGATTACGAGGGCGGGGCACTGCGCATCCGCTGCTCTTTCCGTGGAGTCGGAGGTGACGGTGGCGTACCAGACGCGCTTCACCGTCTCGACGTCGTTGGGGTTGGCCAGCGCGATGCCCCTCTCGACCGTGTCGGGCGAGACGAACGGGCCGAAGGTGATCTCGGGGAACACCTTGCGGAAGGCGCCTTGCACACCGAGCTCGTCGAACATGTCGAGCACGCCCTGCAGTTCGGTGCCGGCGAAGTTGAGGGAGCTGCCGATTCCGGTGATCGAGAGCACGTCGCCCGGCCGGGCGGCGGCGAGGCACACCGCGAGCGAGCCGCCGAGCGAGCCGCCCACGACGTGGAACGGCCCCTCGAGACCGACCCCGTCGATGAAGGCCTCGATGTCGGAGAGCCAGGAGTCGAGACCGAACTCGCCCTGCGCATCCGAGTCGCCGTGGGCACGGAGATCAGGCAGGTAGTAGGCGCGGTCGGCCGGGAGGTGGTCGACCACGTCGGCCCAGATGAGGCCGCGCATGTTGATGGGGTGGAGGAAGAGCACGGGAGGTCGGGGGCTCGCGCCCTCCGCCGCCGCGATCCACCCGGCGAGCACGCCGGCCGGGCCGTCGATTCTCACGGGTTCGAGTGTCATGACTGCTCCGTTCGTCGTGTCGTCGGGTGGATGCGCGGGTCGGGTCTTGTTACTCGGTGCAGCCCTCGGGCAGGATCTTCGTCGACGCCGTCACGGTGTCGAGGTAGGCTCCCGTGCCGTTGCCGTACTCGATGATGCGCATCGGCCGGCCGAGGGCCACGTGGCAGCCGACGGTGTAGGTGGTGGGGCCGAGGATGGTCTCCTGGTCGGAGAAGGCGTCGAGTGCCGCTGCGACCTCGGTGCCCTCGGTGCTGCCGGCGGTGGTGACCGCGTCGACGATCTCCTGCACCATGGCGTCGCCGTACACGAGGTAGGAGGTGGCCGGATCGCCGTACTCCTTGGTGTAGGCCGCGACGAGGTCGTTGATGTCGGGGTTCGGGTCGTCGCCGTAGATGGAGGCGCTGGCGACGGCGTAGACGTCGCTCACCCCGGGCACGGCTTCGAGCCAGCCGGGACCGTCGAAGCCGGAGGTGGTGACGATCGGGGCGGTGATACCGGCAGAGCGCAGCTGGCCGACCGCGGTCGAGCCGGTGGGCGGGTAGCCGCAGAGCGCGATGACGTCAGGCGTGATG
>BADC01000097.1 GCA_000333435.1 Corynebacterium-like bacterium B27
GACGCGACGAGCCCGAGCAACGAGGCCAGGATGATCGCGCCGTAGAGCATCTCGCCGTTCAGCTGGTTGCGGTAGGTGTCGATCACGAGGCCGATGCCCGAGTCGCCCTTGCGGAAGAAGAAGTCGGCGACGATCGACCCCACCACCGCCATGCCGGCCGAGATGCGGAGGCCCGTGAACAGCGCAGGCAGCGCCGCCGGGAACTGCAGCTTGGTGAGCACCGTCCACCGGCTCGCCACGACCTCACCGACAACAAGGCGCTCGCCCACCTGCTCAAGTACGACTCGATCACCGGCCGTCTCGACGCGAAGGTCGAGCTCGACGGCGACAAGATCGTCGTCAACGGCAAGCCGATCATCGTGCTCGCCGAGCGCAACCCCGCCGACCTGCCCTGGGGCGAGCTGGGTGTCGACATCGTCATCGAGTCGACCGGCCGTTTCACGAAGTCCGACGACGCGCGCCAGCACATCACCGCGGGCGCCAAGAAGGTCATCGTCTCCGCTCCGGCCACCGGCTCCGATGTCGCGACCCTGGTGCTCGGCGTCAACGAGGGCACCTACGACCCCCAGGTGCACGACATCATCTCGAACGCCTCCTGCACCACGAACTGCCTCGCGCCGCTCGCGAAGGTGCTGCTCGACAACTTCGGCATCGAGCGTGGTCTCATGACCACGGTGCACGCCTACACCGCCGACCAGAACCTGCAGGACGGCCCGCACAGCGACCTCCGCAACCGAAGCCCGAGTCGAGCTCCGGGGACGCGAGGAGGGCGGCGACCTCTGCCGCCTCGCCCGCGTTCAGGATGCCCGTGCCGAGCAGATGACCGATGTTGCTGGTGAGCGTGTCGACCGGGCGCTTCGCCGCGTCGAGCGCGATCGCCGGGTAATGGCGGCCCCGCGCATCCGTCACCCAGAACGCCTGGCGGAACCGGTCTGCGAGCGCTGCCGCCCAGCCCCGCCACTCGGCGGCACCCGGCTCACCGAAATGCTCCAGCAGCTCCGCTCCCCCGAGCGCCGCCTCGTAGGCGTACCCCTGCACCTCGCAGAGCGCGATCGGCCCCTCGGCGNTCGGC
>BADC01000096.1 GCA_000333435.1 Corynebacterium-like bacterium B27
CGATCCCAGGCGGAGAGCTCGGCGCGCGCGTGCTCGAAGAGGGCGCGCGCCGTCTCGGCATCGGCCGCCCAGCCGGCGGCGAGCGCCACGTAGGCCTTCACCACCGCGTGCCGGGTGGCGTCGGGTGCCGGCACCACGGCCGACTCCGCCACGGCCGGATGCCGCAGCAACGCGCTCTCGACCTCGAACGGCGAGATCTTGTAGTCGCTCGACTTGAAGATGTCGTCGGTGCGGCCCACGAAGGTGATGGTGCCGTCGGGCGCCCGGTCGACCACGTCGCCGGTGTGGAAGTACCCGCCGGCGCGGGCATCCGCCGTGCGCGATTCGTCGCCCCGGTACCCGGCCATGAGGTTCACGGGGTCGGCCGCGAGATCGAGGCAGATCTCCCCGGCGGCCGCGGGCTCGCCCGACACCGGATCGATGATCGCGATCGCGACCCCCGGCAGCGCCCGCCCCATCGCGCCGGGCACGATCGGCTGCCCGGGCGGGTTGGCCACGATCGCGGTGGTCTCGGTCTGCCCGTAGCCGTCGCGGATGGTCAGCCCCCACGCCTCCTCGACCGCGGCGATCACGCCCGGGTTGAGGGGTTCGCCGGCCGAGAGGATCTCGCGGAGCGCGGGCGGTCGCGATCCGAGATCGGACTGGATGAGCATCCGCCACACCGTCGGGGGCGCGCAGAACGTCGTGACACGCGCACGGACGAGTTGCTCGCGCAACGCCGCCGGGTCGAAGCGGGTGTAGTTGTACACGAACACCGTCGCCTCGGCGTTCCACGGCGCGAAGAAGCAGCTCCACGCGTGCTTGGCCCAGCCGGGCGAGCTGATCGCCAGATGCACGTCGCCCGGCCCGGCACCGATCCAGTACAGCGTGGAGAGGTGCCCCACCGGGTACGAACGACGCGTGTGCACCACCATCTTCGGCTTCGAGGTCGTGCCCGAGGTGAAGTAGATCAAGCAGGGCTCGTCGGAGTCGACCACGACGGTGGGGCAGATGCCGGCGCCCTCGAGCGAGTCGTCGTAGTCGAGCCAGCCGGCGGGGGCGACGGATGCCCGGGCCTCCCCCTCGCGGGGCGCCCCCGCCCCCGTTCCCACCGCGATCAGCCCGAGCCCCTCGGTGAGGCCGGCAGGGAGCGCGGCGAATGTCGGGGCGAGCCCCACCTCGGCGATGACGTGCTGCACGCCTCCGCGCTCGATCCGGTCGGCCAGGTCGCTCCCTGAGAGGAGCGTGGTGGTGGGCAGCAGCACCGCGCCGAGCTTCATGACGGCGAGCATCGACTCCCAGAGCTCCACCCGGTTGCCGAGCATCAGCAGCACGTGATCGCCCTGCTCCACCCCGGTGGCTGCCAGCCAGGCCGCGACCTCGTCGGAGCGGGAGCGCATCCGGTCGAAGCTGACCTTCTGCTCCCGCCCGTCCTCCTCCACGATCCAGAGGGCCGGCCGCTCGTTGCCGACCGCGATCTCGTCGAACCAGTCAACGGCCCAGTTGAAGTGCGGGCCGACGTCGGGCCAGGTGAACTCGGCCGCTGCGGCGGCGGAATCGGTGCGGTGCCGGAGGAGGGTGTCGCGGGCGGTGCGGAAGGCCTGGCTCGGGTTCATGTTCCCAGTCTGGCCGGTCAGGGCCGGATCGTGGTTCAGGCGGTGGGGCGCACGAGCATGAGCATGTCCATCCGCCCCGACTGCACGACCTCGTCGCGCTGGTTGCGCAGAGTCAACAGCCGCTCCACCACGCCGGTCGCGCCGGAGGAGGTGAGCCGCAGCCCGAGGATCTCGACCGTGCAGGTGAGCGTGTCGCCGATGAACACGGGCGCGAGGAAGCGCCAGCCGTCGATGCCGAGCAGCGCCGCCGACGACCCCTCGAACACGCCGGTTCGGGCGATCAGGCCGAGCGCGAGCGACGCGCCGTAGAGGCCGTGCACGAGACGCTGCCCGTAGCGGCTGCCGGCCGCGAACTCCGCGTCGGTGTGCAACTGGTTGTTGTCGTTCGTGAGCGCCGCGAACATCACGACGTCGGTCTCGGTGACCGTCTTGCCGGGGGTCACGAAGACCTGCCCGGTCGCGAAGTCCTCGAAGAAGTACGGCAGCGACATCCGGCGCCCGCGCCTACGCGGTGACGACTTCGGGCGAGCCGACGGCGCCGGGCGGCATCTCGGCCGCGAGCCGGTTCGCCTCTTCGATCAGGGTGGCCACGATCTCCGACTCGGGCACGGTCTTGATGACCTCGCCCTTCACGAAGATCTGACCCTTGCCGTTGCCCGAGGCGACGCCGAGGTCGGCCTCGCGCGCCTCGCCGGGCCCGTTCACGACGCAGCCCATCACCGCGACCCGCAGCGGCACGGTCATGCCCTCGAGGGCGTCGG
>BADC01000094.1 GCA_000333435.1 Corynebacterium-like bacterium B27
GCCAGGCCGAGGCGCTCGCCTCCGCCGGTGACCGTGCCGGCGCACGCCTGCGCGCCAAAGCGGCCCGCGCTGCCGCCGAGCGCATCGGCCTCGGCATCATCGCCGACCGGGTCGCCGACCTCGAGCGCCGCGTCGGCTTCGTGCGCCCCGCCGGCGCCGGCGCGGGCGCTGCCGCCGGCTCCGCCCTCCCCGCGGCGCGCGTGGTCGACGACGACCTCACCGAGCGCGAGCGGCAGGTGCTCGCCCTCGTGGCTCAGGGCCTCAGCAACCGGCAGATCGCGGAGCGTCTCTTCATCAGCGTGAAGACCGCGAGCGTGCACGTCTCGAACATCCTCCGCAAGACCAACACCACGTCGCGCACCGAGGCGGCCTTCCTAGCCCGCAGCATCGAGTCCCTGCCCACCGACTCGTAGCTCCGGCCCCTCAGGCGTCGCCGGCGGCGCAGGGCGAAGATAGGGCATCCGCCCCATGAGTGGCCCCCACCTCAGCGAGGAGGGTGTGTTCCACACCCACTCACGGAGGCACACCATGATCATCGTCACCATCGCGCTCGGTTCACTCGCTCTCTGGGGCGTCGTCGCGAGCGCTCGCAGCCTGCGCTGCGACGGCTACCGCGCCGTGCCCACCCGCTCGCGTTAAGCATCCGTTCACCGCCTCGTCGACGGCCGGTCGGTGCGCTGCGCGATACTCCCGAACGCCTGCCCGAGCGAAGGAGATCCGATGACCGACACCGCCGCGACCACCTCGCTCGACCTCGACGACCTGCTCGGCTACGCCGTCGTCGACACCGATGACGACGACCCCGTACTCGTGAGCCGGGACGGCGCGGTGGTGGACACCTGGCGCGAGGGCTACCCCTACGACGAGCGGATGGACCGCGACGAGTACGAGCACGCCAAACGCCTGCTGCAGATCGAGCTGCTGAAGCTGCAGAACTGGATCAAGCTCGAGGGCCGTCGCCTGATCGTGGTGTTCGAAGGCCGCGACGCGGCCGGCAAGGGCGGCACCATCAAGCGCTTCACCGAGCACCTGAACCCGCGCGGCGCCCGGGTGGTGGCGCTCGAGAAGCCCACCGAACGCGAGAGCACCCAGTGGTACTTCCAGCGCTACGTCGAGCACTTCCCGGCCGGCGGCGAACTCGTGATGTTCGACCGCTCCTGGTACAACCGGGCCGGCGTCGAGCGCGTGATGGGCTTCTGCGACGAGCGCCAGTACCAGGAGTTCCTGCTCCAGGCAACCGGCCTTCCAGCGGATGCTCGTGCACGACGGCATC
>BADC01000093.1 GCA_000333435.1 Corynebacterium-like bacterium B27
GACGGTCGAGAGTTTCCCCGACACCCTGCGCGACATCCTGCTCGCCCGTTACGAGACGTTGAGCGAGCCGACCCAGCGCATCCTGCGGCTGATCGCGGCGGGCGGGGTGCGGGTGGAGCACGAGCTGCTCGCCGGCGTGAGCGATGCCGATGCCGACACGATCGACGACGCCGCGCGCGAAGCCGTCGCCGCACGCGTGCTCGTGGTCGACGACACCGCGTACGCGTTCCGGCACGCCCTCGTGCGGGAGGCCATCCACGACGAATTGCTGCCGGGCGAGCGGATGCGCTTCCACACCCGGTACGCCCAGGCCCTCGAGGGCCGGCCGGGAGCGCTCGGCGTCGATTCGACGGCCGTCTCCTATCACTGGATGGCGGCCCACAACGTGCGGGCGGCCTTCACCGCCTCGCTCACCGCGATGGCGCAGGCCAGAGCCTCGTTCGCGAACTCCACGGCGGCCCGGATGGGCGAGCGGGCCATCGAGCTCTGGGAGCAGGTGCCCGATGCTGCTGCGCTGGCCGGCCGCACGCGCGTGGAGCTCCTGGCCGAGACGAGCTACATCCTCCGCAACGCCGGGGAGAGCGAGCGCGCCATCGCACTGATCGACGAGGCGATCGACGCCTCCTCCCCGGCGCGGCCGGATGAATACGCCCGGCTGCTGCGCAACAAGGCGTCGTACCTCGCCAACATCGGCCAGACGGGTTCGATCGAGCTGCTGCGCGAGGCGCTGGCCGTGCTCGAGGGGCAGCCGCGCAGCGTGCTGCGGGCCAACGTGCTCGGCGAGCTCTCCGCCCGGCTGATGCTCGACGCGTGTTTCGCCGACGCGGTCGCCACCGCCGACGAGGCCTTCGCTGAAGCAGAGCAGGTCGACTCGCGGGCACGGATGTCGGTGGCCGCGAACATCCGCGGCATCTCGCGATTGTCGCTCGGCGAGATCGAGCGCGGTCTCGCCGACCTCACCCTCGCGGGCGAGCTCGCCGAGGACAACGAGTCGGCGCGATTGCGGTTCTTCGTCAACCAGTCCGACGCGATGAGTTTGCTCGGGCGGTTCGACGACGCGATCCGCATCGCCGAAGCCGGCGCGGAGCGGGCACGGCAGCGCGGAGTGGAGCGCACCTCGGGCGCCATGCTCATGCTCAACGTGATCCAGCCCCTTTTCTCGTTGGGCGAGTCGCGGCGGGCGAACGAGTTGCTCGATCGAGCGCTGGAGCTCGACCCACCGATCGGCTTCAGCGCTCACCTGCAGCGGATGAAGGTGCAGGCGACGTTCTGGTCGGGTGACACGGCGCTCGCCGAGAAGCTGTTGCGCGGCTGGCGCGCCCCGATCA
>BADC01000092.1 GCA_000333435.1 Corynebacterium-like bacterium B27
GGATGAGCGCCACCACCGGCGAGAGCAGGCTCATCGGCCCGATCGCCATCGCCGCGTAGAAGGTGATGAAGCCGACGATCGCGAACAGGGCGGCGGCGGTGCCGGCGAGGGTCGCATCCGTCGTCCAGCGCCAGCCGCCGAAGCCCAAGGCGACCGCGAGCACCGCGGTGCCGCAGAGGTAGTTGAGGAGCGTCGCCGGGAGCACCGCGAGACGCCGTGCGGCCAGGCCGCCGAGGAAGTCGGAGGTGCCGTAGAACAGGCTCGAGCCGACGCTCAGGAGCACGACGACGATCACACGGCACCCCTCCCCGGCGGGCGCTCCCCGGCGGGCGCGTAGACTTCTGGCATGTCTGAGGTTACCGTTCTGGAGACTGTCGTCGCGTCGGGGTTCGACGAGAAGCTGGCCGCTGCACGCACCGCGTCGCTCGAGCTCGCCACCGCCACCACCGACCGCAAGAACCGCGCGCTGGAGGCGATCGCCGCCGCCATCGAGGGCGGTGCCGAGCGCGTCGTGCCGGCGAACGACCTCGACCTCGCCAACGGGCGCGAGAACGGCCTCTCGGCCGCGCTGCAAGACCGGCTGCGGCTCGACCAGGCGCGCCTGGTGTCGCTCGCCGCCGCGGTGCGCGAGATCATCGCGCTCACCGATCCGGTGGGGGAGACGGTGCGCGGCCGGAGCCTCCCGAACGGTCTGCGCATCGACCAGGTGCGGGTGCCGTTCGGCGTGGTCGGCGCCATCTACGAGGCGCGGCCGAACGTGACGGTCGACATCGCCGCCCTCGCGGTGAAGAGCGGCAACGCAGTGGTGCTCCGCGGCGGCTCTGCTGCCGAGAACACGAACCGCGTGCTGGTCGAGCTCATCCAGGGCGCTCTGGCGGAGGCGGGGTTGCCCCGCGCATCCGTTCAGACCATCGACGAGTTCGGCCGCGACGGCGCGAAGCGGTTGATGCAGGCCCGGGGTGCGGTCGACGTGCTCATCCCGCGCGGCAGCGCGCAGCTGATCGAGACGGTGGTGACCGAGTCGAAGGTGCCCGTGATCGAGACCGGTGCAGGAGTGGTGCACGTCTTCCTCGACGCCAGCGCCGACGAGCAGTGGGCGGTCGACATCGTGCACAACGCGAAGGTGCAGCGGCCGAGCGTGTGCAACGCGCTCGAGACCTTGCTGGTGCACGAGGATGCGGCAGCACGCCTGCTCGGTCCGGTGCTCGCCCGACTCGCCGACTCGGGCGTCACCATCCACGGCGACGAGGCCACGCGAGCCCTGTTCCCGGCGGCACTGCCCGCCACCGAGGAGGACTGGCAGACCGAGTACATGAGCCTCGACCTCGCGGTGCGGGTGGTGCGCGACGTCGACGAGGCGATGGCGCACATCCGCCGGTATTCGACCCATCACACCGAGTCGATCATCACCAACGACCTGCGCAACGCGGAGCGCTTCCTCAACGAGGTCGACTCGGCCGTGGTGATGGTGAACGCCTCCACCCGGTTCACCGACGGGGGCGAGTTCGGTTTCGGTGCCGAGGTGGGGATCTCGACGCAGAAGCTGCACGCACGCGGCCCGATGGGGCTGCCGGAGCTCACGAGCACCAAGTGGCTGGTGCGTGGTTCGGGGCAGTTCCGCAGTTAGCGGTATCGTAGAAGAGCTTCATTCGATTTCCCCGCGCTGAACTTCTGGAGAAGAGATGTCTGTACTGGTCACCGTGCTCGCTGCTGTCGGTGTCGACGAGCCGGTTCAGCTCCCCTTCCCGCCCATCGTGTTCGGCATCATCGCCGCGGTGATCTTCATCGCGCTGGCGGTCGTCACGTGGAGCTACCGCGACGTGGCGAACCGTCACCCGCAGAAGTCGGCGAAGTTCGCCCAGACCCACGACGTGCACGGGCACGCCGACCGCACGGGTGCGGATCACTAGTACCGGCGGATGACGATCGATTCGCGCCGTGCGGATGCTCCAACGGCGGAGCGGCACGAGCGGCGGCGCCGCATCGGCGTGATGGGCGGCACCTTCGACCCCATCCACCACGGGCACCTCGTGGCGGCGAGCGAGGTCGCGACCTCGTTCGACCTCGACGAAGTGGTGTTCGTGCCCACCGGTCGGCCGTGGCACAAGCAGCCGGTGACCCCGGCTGAGCACCGTTACCTCATGACTGTCATCGCCACCGCGTCGAACCCCCGGTTCACGGTGAGCCGGGTCGACATCGACCGCGGTGGTGTCACCTACACCATCGACACCCTGCGCGATCTTCAGGCCGCGCATCCCGACGCCGACCTCTTCTTCATCTCGGGAGCCGACGCCATCGCGCAGATCCTCAACTGGAAAGACGTCGACGAGCTGTGGGAACTCGCCCATTTCGTGGCGGTCTCCCGGCCGGGTCACACCTTCGCCATTTCGTCTTTGCCGCGCCAGGACGTAAGCTATTTGGAAGTTCCGGCGCTTGCGATATCGTCCACTGACTGTCGCGGCCGGGTTGGCCGGGGTTTTCCGGTGTGGTACTTGGTACCCGACGGTGTCGTTCAGTACATCACCAAGCACCATCTATATCGGAGTGTTGAATGAGTTCGTCCCAAGAGCCGCCGCTGACACGGCGGCAGCTACGCGAGCTGGAGCGTCAGAAACCGCGCAAGGAGCGCGAGGCAGACGCGAAGGCGGCAGAAGAGGCTGAGGCCGCGCGCAAGGCGCAGGCCCAGCAAGAGGCTGCCACGGCGGCTGCTGCCGGTGTGGTGTCGACGGATGCGGGTGCGCCGTCCCGACGTGCGGTGCGCGCCCAGGGGCCGGCCGATGAGCCGGCCGAGGCCGCCGCTGCTGAGTCGGCCGAGGCCAGCACGGCCGAGCCGGCCGCCGCCGCCGAGCCGGTCGCCGCCGAGCCGGTCGAGGAAGACACGATCATCCCCGAGATCGTGCACTCCGACGACGAGCTCGACGACAGCGAGCCCGCCACGGTGGCGCAGCCGGTCATCGACGTCGTGCCGATGTCGGAGCCCGTGCTGGTGCCGTCGTCGCAGAACGACCTCCAGTTCGCCGACGAGGGCGACGACGACGAGGCCGAGCACGCCGAGATCGTCACCACCACCGACGACACCGGCGAGACCGTGGTCGAGCAGATGGTGATCGACGTGCCGGTTCCGGCGGTCGATCCCACCGCCGAAGCGGCCGCGCACGTCGAGGCCGAGGAGCGCAAGGCCGCTGCAGCCGAGCCGACCCTCGCCCCGATGTTCCAGAGCCCGGCGGAGCGCACCGCGGCATCGAGCGACGAGCTGCCCTCGTCCTTCGACGACCTCATCTCGCTGCGCAACACCGCGGCCACCAACTCCATCTCCACGACCAGCGCGCTCGTGCTGCCGAACGTGCCGGGTTCCGGTGACGTCGGCACCGCGCTCGACGAGACCGGTGAGGTCATCATCACCGGTTCGATCGACCTGCCGGCGAGTTTCGGTGCGACCGGGGCCCCCGCATCCGGTCTCGAGTCGAACGATCTCGACACGCTGCTGGATCGCTCCGAGCACGAGGCGGGCGCATCCGATGTCGCCCCCGTCGCTGCGAGCCGTGCCATCAGCACGAACACCTCGAGCACCTCGCTCATCGCCCCTCCGAAGCGGGCTCGTGCCAACGCGCCCGTCGTGCTCGCCGTCACGGCGGGTGTGCTCGCCGTCGGCGTCGTCAGCCTGCTGCTGGCCGTCTTCGTCTTCCGGGTGTTCTGACGCCCACCATCGACACCAGAAAGTCTTTGTGACTGCATCCAGCACCGCGATCGAACTCGCACAGCTCGCCGCTTCGGCGGCCGACTCCAAGCAGGCCGAGAACCTCGTCGCCCTCGACGTGTCAGGGCCCCTGCCACTCGCCGACGTGTTCCTGCTCGCCTCCGGGCGCAACGAGCGCAACGTCATCGCCATCGCCGAGGAGATCCAGGATCGCCTCGGCGAGACCGGGGTGAAGGCGGTGCGCCGCGAGGGCATGGCGGAGGGCCGGTGGATCCTGCTCGACTTCGGTGACCTCGTCGTGCACGTCTTCCACGAGGAAGACCGCATGTACTACTCGCTGGAGCGGCTCTGGAAGGACTGCCCGGTGGTTCCGCTCCAGGTGACGGCCGCGGATGCGTGATCGCGAGATGGTTCCAAGCAGCCCTCGGCATGTAGTAATCTAGACAAGTTGTTTCCGCGGGAGCGGGAAGAACGCCCAGGTGTGAAAGCACCGAACGGGCCCGTGGCGCAGCTGGTAGCGCACCTGCATGGCATGCAGGGGGTCAGGGGTTCGAATCCCCTCGGGTCCACCATCGAACCCCTGATCGGAGCACTCCGGTCAGGGGTTCTTCTTCGTTAGGCTGAATCGGGCGGCGTGCGAGCGAAGGGCGAGCGGATGGCTGATGCGCAGGCGGAGACGACGATCGACGACGAGCGGGTGCGCGTCACCCGGTGGAGCTTCGCGCGGTCGGGCGACAGCACCCGATTCCACGTGCACGAGTACGACTACGTGCTGGTGCCGGTGACGGGTGGCACGCTCACGGCGACGGCGGAGGACGGCTCGAGCCGCACCCTGTCCCAGGTCGCCGGGGTGCCCTACACGGGCTCGGCGGGGCTCGCGCACACGGTGGTCGCGGATGCTGACGGCATCGTCTTCGTCGAGGTGGAGCTCAAGGCTCCGTCGGCCGGCTGATTCAGTGCGTCGTCGGCCCTGAGGTGACGACCACCACCCGGAAGCCCGCCGCATCCGTCGCCCGCCAGCCGTGGCCGACTCCGGCGGCCGTCACGAGGGAGTCGCCCGCGCGCAGGGAGTGCACGGTGCCGTCGGCAAGGCCGACCTCGAGGGTGCCGCCCAGCAGGTAGAGGAACTCGTCCTCGTCGTGGGTCGCGAACTCGGTGAACTCCCGCTCCACCCCCACCATCTCGATGCCGAACAGGCCACGCGGCAGTTGGGCGAGCTGCCACACGGCGCGATGACCGGTGGCCGGGCGCTCGGCCGCGTGCACCACGTCGATCCCCGGCCGGGACAACCGCTCGGCGGGCGGCGTGGCCAGCAGCGCGCCCGAGGGCACGTCGAGTGCCGCGGCGAGCCGTGCCAGGGAGGCGAGGCTGAGGCGTGCGTGTCCGCGCTCCACCAGGCTGAGGAACGGTTGCGACATCTCCACCATCGCCGCGAGCCGCACCAGGGTGAGCCCGCGTTCCCGCCGCAGGGCCCGGATGCGCATACCCATCGCCACGGCCTCCTCGTCGAGTGGCGCGGTGGAACGCGCTGGCCGGGTCGATCGGGAATTCACGGCCACGAAACCTCCGGAAATCTGCTGGAAAAGTATTTATGACATAAATATCGCATGCGGCCCCTCATCCTCGGCATCTTCCAGTACATCGGCCCCAACGGGACGGTCGGTTCGGCGTGGGCAGCACCCCCGTGACACCTCCGCCGACTTCACGAAACTCTCGCACTGGACGGCGTTTGGCAAAAAATTTCGAGGAAGCGCGGCTTCAACTTCCTGTTCTTCGCGACAGCTACGGCTTTCCGGCGCTTGACGGCAAAATCCTGCCGGGCGGCCGGCCGGAGGGCCGCCGCATCCCCCACGGGGACCCGATGCCGATCATCTCGGCGGGGCGGCGGCGACCGAGAAGCTCGGCTTCATCCTCACCACCTCCACCACCGTCGAACCCCCGGCCGCGAACGCTCGCCGCTTCGCCACACTCGACCACTTCACCGACGGGCGCATCGGCTGGAACATCGTCACCGGCTCCTCCGGCGCGACCGCGGCCGCGCTGATGGGCAAGGAGCTGATCGCCCATGACCTCCGCTACGACATGGCCGACGACTACGTCGACCTCAGCCTCACCCTCTGGGAGGGGTCGTGGGAGGACGACGCGCTGGTGCAGGACAAGGCGAGCGGTGTCTACGCCGACCCGGAGAAGGTGCGCATCGTGCATCACGACGGGCCGTTCTTCCGCACCGACGGCATCCTGAACCTGCCGCCGTCGCCGCAGCGCACGCCTCTGCTCGTGCAGGCCGGCGCCTCGGGTCGAGGGCGCGCGTTCGCCGGCCGCAACGCCGAGGCCGTGTTCGTGGGCGGTGGCGAGCCGGAGACGGTGGCGCGCAACATCGCGGGCATCCGGGAGAGCGCGGTCGCGGCGGGACGGCCGGCCGATGCGATCAAGATCGTGGTGGGCGCGCTGTTCATCACCGCGCCGACGAGCGAGGAGGCGTGGGCGAAGCACGCCGAGATGCTTGCCATGTCGACGCCCGAGGGTGCCGCCGCCATCTACGCGGGCAACACCGGCGTCGACCTGCTCGCGCTCGACCCCGACAAGCCGATCGCCCAGTCGCGCACCGAGATGGGGCAGTCGAATCTGGAGCGCTATCTCGGGCGGGACGGCAAGCCTGCACCGCTCGTGCGCGACATCCTCGAGAACTTCCGGCGCACCGGCATCAACGGCAGCGTCTTCGTGGGGAGTCCCGCCGAGGTGGTCGACCAGGTGGAGGAGTTCGTGGCGCAGACGGATGCCGACGGCTTCCTCATCCAGCCGCACATGACGCCCGACACCTACGACGACTTCATCGAGCTGCTGCTGCCCGAATTGCGCCGCCGCGGCCTCGCCCGGAGCGAGTACGAGGGTGCGACGCTGCGGGAGCGCTTCTTCCCCGAGGGCGACGCGCACCTGCCGCCCACGCACCGCGGATACGCATACCGCGCCGGCCGCGGTGAGGCGGCGTCAGTCGTCGCCGTCGGCGAGTGACTCGAGGAGATCAGCCGAGGGGATGAAGAAGGTCGAGCCGGTGACCGCGCGGGAGAAGTCGAGGATGCGGTCGTAGGAGCCCACCGGGTCACCCACGAACATCCGCCGCAGCATCTGCTCGATCACCCAGAGCTCGCGCGCGTAGCCGATGAAGTAGGTGCCGAACTCGCCCTCGCCGGGCCGGCCGAACGGCATGTTGTCGCGCAGGATGTCGTGCTCCTGACCGTTCGCGTCGACGATGGTGTTGAGCGACTTGTGCGACTTGCGATCGTGCGGCGCCTCGTCGAGCTCGACGTTGTCGGCCTTGGTGCGGCCGATGATGTGCTCCTGCTGCTCGGTGGTGAGCAGTCCCCAGGCGGCGAGGTCGTGCAGGTACTTCTGCACCACCACATAACTGCCTCCCGCGAACTGCTCGTCTTCTTCGCCCACGAGCGACCAATAGGCCATCGCGCTGCCGGTCGGGTTCTCGGTGCCGTCGACGAAGCCGAGCAGGTCGCGGGAGTCGAAGTAGCGGAAGCCGTGCACCTCGTCGACCACGGTCACCGCGTCGCCCAGCTTGCCGAGGAGGAGGCGCTCGAGCTCGAACGCGAGATCGGCGCGCTCGGCCCGGATGTGGAAGAGCAGGTCGCCGGGCGTCGCCACCGCGGTGTGCACGGGGCCGCGCACCTCGAAGAACGGCCGCAGCTGGGCCGGGCGAGCGGCCTGCCCGAAGCGGTCCCAGGCGTCGGAACCGATGCCGACATTGCAGGACAGACGGCCGTTCAGGTCGCGGAAGCCCACGGCGCGCACCAGCCCGCCGATGTCGGCGATCACCTCGCGCGCGCGGTCGGCGGCCTCCTGCCCGTCGGCGATGGTGACCACCAGGAAGATGGCCGAGGTCGAGAGGGGAGCGTTGACGCTCTGCGGCTGTATCGGGGTGCGGTCCCAGGCATCCTCATGCATGGTGCGATTCTAGGTGTTCGCTGTGAACGATATATCGATGACTTGACGTTCCGTTGGTGATCGATATATCTTTAATACATCGCGAAACACTCGCGACATAGACTCTGACAGAAAGGATGCCGCTCATGCGACGCATTCACGACACCACCACACACGAACACAACCCTTGGCAGCGCAGCCCGCACGGGCATGGCGGCCGCGGCGGGCGAGGCTTCGGCCCGGGCGGCCCCGGCGGACCCGGTTTCGGCGGCTTCGGCCCCGGCTTCGGCCCGCGTGGTCCGCAGCGCGCGAGCCGCGGCGACGTGCGCTCCGCCATCCTCTCCCTTCTCGCCGAAGCGCCCTCGAACGGGTACGGCCTGATCAAGGCCATCGCCGAGAAGACCGGGGGAGTGTGGCGCCCGAGCCCCGGCTCGATCTACCCCACCCTGCAGCAACTCGTCGACGAGGAGCTCATCGTGTCGACCGGAGACGGCCGGCGCACCGAGTTCGAGTTGACGGATGCCGGCAAGGCCTACGTGGCCGAGCACCAGGAGGAGCTCACCAAGGCCTGGGAGGCCACTCCCGGGCAGTCCGCCGCCGACGCGGAGTTCCACGCCGCGGTGGCCAAGCTGATGGGCGTGGTGCAGCAGTTCCGCTTCGCCGCGACCGAGGCTCAGCGCACCGAGGCGACCGCGAAGATCGACGAGGCACGCCGGGCGCTCTACCTCATCCTGGCCGACTGAGCCGCAGCCCGAATAAGGCATTCTCCTGATGCCCACCCCACGCCTCAGCGAGGACTCTCGAACCATTGAGAGACCCACGGAGGACACCATGTCGATCACCGAGTACCAGTTCAGTTGGCTGCACGACGCCGAGGAGGCGCGGCTCGCCGAGGAGCTCGAACGGCGCCGGGTCATCGCGGAGCGGGTCGACCAACAGGTCGTCCCGCCCTCGATGCCCGCCCGGATCACCCGCTGGCTCCGCCGAATGTCGGTGGCGGGTGGCACGATGTAGGAATGCAGACGACGAGCCCGTTGCTCATCGGCCGCGAGAACGACCTCGAGTCGTTGCGGTCGGCGGCCGCGGAGAGCCGGTCGGGGTCGCCCAGGACGGTCGTGGTCAGCGGCGAGGCCGGAATCGGCAAGACGCGGTTGGTCACGGAGTTCCTGCCCCTCGTGGCCGACGACACGCTCGTGCTGCGCGGGCAGTGCATC
>BADC01000091.1 GCA_000333435.1 Corynebacterium-like bacterium B27
CGGGATGAGAGTATCGGGTCCTCTCATCCCGCTAAACATTTCATGCTTGAATCGGGGCGTGAAGCTGAACCGCGTGCACCACATCGCCATCATCGCCACCGATTACGAACGCTCCAAGGCGTTCTACCTCGATGTGCTCGGGTGCACGCTCCTCACCGAGGTCTACCGCGCCGAACGCGACTCCTGGATGGGGGATCTGGCGCTGAACGGCGAGTACCTGATCGAGCTGTTCTCCTTCCCGTCGCCGCCGCCGCGCCCCTCGCATCCGGAGGCGACGGGCCTGCGTCACCTCGCCTTCGAGGTCGATTCGGTGGCGGATGCCCGGGCCGAGCTCGTGGCACGCGGCGTGCCCTGCGAAGAACTCCGCACCGACCCGCACACCGGCAAGGCCATGATGTTCTTCAGCGACCCGGACGGCCTGCCCCTGGAACTCTACGAGCGCTGAGCTGGCCGGCCGGTCTTGCACCTCATTCGAATATATGTTCGAATGAGGCATGCGCTGGAACGGACAGACCCTCGACTCCGAGACCCCGTCGACCCTGCCCGGACTGGCCCGCTTGAACAACCTCGTGCGGTCGGTGCAGACGCCCGAGTTCGCGGGCATCACCTTTCACGAGGTGCTCGCGAAGAGCGCCCTCAACCACGTGCCCGGCGCGAGCAGGACCATGCCGTTCGCGTGGACGATCAATCCCTACCGTGGGTGTTCGCACGCCTGTGTGTACTGCTTCGCGCGGCCCACGCACGCCTACCTGGAGCTCGACGAGGGCAAGGACTTCGATCAGCAGATCGTGGTGAAGGTGAACGTGGCCGAGGTGCTGGGCCGCGAGGTCGCGCGGCGGTCGTGGGAGCATCCGTCGGTCGCGCTCGGCACGAACACCGACCCCTATCAACGGGCCGAGGGGCGCTACGCGCTCATGCCCGGCATCGTCGAGACGCTGGCCGGCTCAGGCACGCCGTTCTCCGTTCTCACCAAGGGGTCGCTGCTACGCCGTGATCTGCCGCTCATCGCGAGGGCCGCCGAGGTGGTGCCGGTGAGTCTCGCGATGTCGATCGCGGTCTACGACGACGAGTTGCAGCAGTCGATCGAGCCCGGCACGCCCAGCACGAAGGCGCGTCTGGCCACCGTCACCGCGGTGCGGGAGGCCGGACTCGAGTGCCAGGTGTTCCTCATGCCGATCCTGCCGCTGCTCACCGACTCGGTCGAGCACCTCGACCGCGCGCTCGGGCAGGCGGCGGCAGCCGGTGCGTCGAGCGTGGTCTACTCGGCGTTGCACTTGAAGCCGGGCGTGAAGCAGTGGTTCATGGCGTGGCTCAGCCGTGAGCATCCGGAGCTCGTGTCGGCGTACGCCCGCATCTACGCCAAGGGCACCTACGCCCCGAAGGAGTACCGCGAGTGGCTGGGCGAGCGGATGCGACCGCTGGTGCGCAAGCACCGGCTCGACCGTGCGGCGCCATCGAGGGTCACCGGGGGAGTGGCGCCGCCGGGGCAGCCGCTCGGCCGGCTGGAGGTGACCCGGCTGCCGAGCTTCGGGCCTGCGGGCGACACCCAGCCGATGCTGTTCTGAGCCGGGCCGATGCGGTCGGGGCCGGGACGAAAAAAAGACCGGCCGCGTGGATGGGGAACCGTGCGGCCGGTCGGTCGACCGGTCACGAGGATGGGGAATCTGCGACCGGTCTGCAATTCGGGTGAACTGATGAGTCAATGCTGCGCTGTCAGCGACATCCCGTGGGGTGAATGGCGGGCAATTCACCCTCAGGGTCACCCTCCGCAGCGGCCAGGAGAAGGGGCATAGGGTATTCGGGTGGCGAAACTGTATTTCCGGTTCGGGGCGATGAACAGCGGCAAGAGCACGGCGATGCTGCAGGCGGCCTACAACTACGAGGAGCGCGGCCAGCAGGTGCTCATCGCCAAGCCCGCCATCGACACCAAGGGAGACATGCAGATCGTGTCGCGCCTCGGGGTGACCCGCGACGCCGATTTTCTCATCGCGCCCGATACCGACGTGCGCGTGGAGTTCGCGGCGAGACGTGAGGAGGTCGTGCTGTCGACCGGCGTCGACGTGAGCTGCCTGCTCATCGACGAGGCGCAATTCCTCACCCCCGCGCAGGTCGACGACGCGTTGCGCATCGCCATCATGGACGGCGTGCCGGTGCTCGCGTACGGCATCCGCAGCGACTTCCAGACCGCCGGGTTCCCGGGGAGCATCCGTCTGCTCGAGGTGGCGCACAGCCTCGAAGAGCTGAAGACGATCTGCCGCTGCGGGCGCAAGGCGATCTTCAACGCCCGCAAGATCGGCGACCGCTACGTCTTCGACGGCGCCCAGGTCGCCATCGACGGCGAGGACGTGACCTACGAGTCGCTGTGCGGCGCCTGCTACCTCGAAGAATCCCACGGCGTGCTCGGCCGCGACTGAGCCGGATCTCAGCGGCGCGATGCTACGTTGTAGTCCTCAGCACAAGGGGGCAATGATGCACAGCAAGACGACCCGATTCCTCGCCGCTTTCGCCATCGTCGGCGCGGCCGCCGTGGGCCTCGCGGCCTGCTCATCCGACAGCGGTTCTTCGACGCCGGCCACCTCGGCCTCGTCGTCGAACTCGGTGCTGCCCCCGATCATCGTCGAGCTGAGCGAGGCCGACGGCACCACCGTCGAGGTCCCGCTCGACAACGTCGTCGACCTCGTGACGGGCGACGACGAGGATGTCGCGGCCTGGACCGCGAAGATCGCCGACGAGAGCGTGGTGGAGTTCGTGCCGGGCAAGGACGACGGGAGTGCCCAGTTCAACCCCGGCCTCAAACCGCTGGCGGAGGGCACCACCGACGTCGTGATGTCGAACCCCGACACCGACGCGAAGGTCTCTTTCACGGTGACGGTCACGGCCGCCGCGAAATAGCGACCGCCCCCACCTCGGGGTTGCTGCCTCCCGGGTGCGGGAGCATGGTGGAGAGATGAAGTCTGTCTCGTACGCCGGTCTGACGTTCGCCACCGCCGATGTGATCGCCGATGCGCTGCTGCAGCTCGCCGCGGCGCTGGGGCAGAACGAACGGGCGGAGACGATCGACATCCCGGTGGTCGAGGAGAGCGGACGGCTGAGTTCCGTGCAGCTGGTCGTGGGTCCCGCGAGTCAGTTCATCAGCAGGCCCGTCGAATCGCCGTTCGACGACCCGCAGGACCAAGAGATCCTGGACACGTTGAATCTGCGCATCCGCAGGCTCGACCTGCCGCGAGCTGCGGCGGTGGAGCCCGACGAGGTCGACCGCTTCGACCTGGAGAGCCCGTAGAAGCGACAACGACCCGACACGACGAATCGGCCGGAGACACTGTCTCCGGCCGATTCTCTTTCGTCGGGGTGGCGGGATTCGAACCCACGACCTCCTCGTCCCGAACGAGGCGCGCTACCAAGCTGCGCCACACCCCGAAGTGGTTCACCGCGTCGCCGCGGCTGAGGCCTCAACAAGGATAGCTGATATTCGGGCGCCGCGAGACCGCATCGCCGTCAGGGGCGCGCGGTGAGGGTGAGCAGCGTCGCCTCGGGCCGGCAGGCGAAGCGGAACGGCGCGTAGATCGACGTGCCGAGACCCGCGGAGACGTTGAGGTAGGCGGAGTGGAAGCCGTGCCGCCACAGGCTCAGCCCCTTCACCTGCTTGCGCGGAATGTCGCAGTTGGTGACGATGGCGCCGAACCCGGGCACGCAGACCTGTCCGCCGTGCGTGTGACCGGCGAACACCACCTCGGCGCCGTGGGTCACGAACGAGTTCAGCACGTACTGGTACGGCGCGTGGGCGACGCCGATGGTCACTCGGGGGCCCCGGTCATCCTCTTCGCGCAGTTCGTCGAGCGCGCCCGGGATGCGCTCCAGCTTGTCGAGGTGCCGGTGCGGGTCATCCACGCCGAAGAAGTCGATGATGGTGCCGTTGACCTCGAGCGTGGCTGCGCGATTGTTGAGGTTCTTCCAGCCGAGCGAATCGAAGTAGGCCTCGAGGCGTTCGGTGTCGAGTCGCTCGGTGGTGGCCTTGTGCTTGGACGGGCCCATGAAATAGCGCAGGGGATTCTTGAACGACGGACCGTAGTAGTCGTTCGAGCCGTTGACGTAGACCCCCGGCACGCCGGTGAAGACTTCGAGGGCTGCCTGTACGCCCTCGATGCCGTCGCGGTGCCCCAGGTTGTCGCCGGTGTCGACGATGAGGTGGGGGTCGAACCGGGCGAGGCCGCGCAGCCACGCCTGCTTGTCGGCCTGCCAGGGGGCCATGTGCAGGTCGGAGATGTGCAACACCCGGATGTCGGCTGCGCCGCGTGGCAGCACGGGCACCCGGGCCCGGCGCAAGGTGTAGAGCTTGCGCTCCACGAAGGTGCCGTAGGCGAACGCGGAGGCTCCGGCCACCGCGACGACGCCGAGCGCCGACGCGGTGGCCCTGGCGACTGCCGTCACCCTAGCCGGCCTTCGTGGTGACCCTGAGCCTGTCGGTGCCGAAGCGAATCGGCTGGCCTGCCCCCGGGTTGGTCGCGGTCACCTTGGCGTTGCCCGACGATGGGCCGTCGAAGGCGATCTGGCCCGCGTCGATCCCGGCGCCGGTGATGGCCTTCTTCGCGTCGTCGGGGCTCATGCCGACCACGTTCGGCACCGTGCGCAGTTCGCCGTTCGAGGTGAAGACGGTGACCGTCGACCCCTTCGTGGCGCTGCCGCTCGGCGAGCTGCTGTCGACGACGCCCGCCGCGCGGGTCGAGTCGATGACGCCGCCGTCTTCGTAGTCGAAGCCGGCGCTCGTGAGGGCTGCCTTCGCGTCGTCGACCGACATGCCGGCGACGTTCGGAATCGCGACCTTCACGCCGTTCACCAGGGTGCTGTCTGCGGTCGGGAACTCGTCTCCGCCGTACTTGCCGTCGGCATCCGTCATGTACTGCTTCCACACGTCGTGGCGCACGTTTCCGCCGCTCTCCCCGTTGATGGAGGTGTTGCGGATGGAGACGGTGCCCACCACGTTGCCGATCCACACGGCCGTGGCGAGCTTCGTCGAAGCGCCCACGAACCAGGTGTCCTTCTCGGAGTCGGTGGTTCCGGTCTTGCCGAAGTGCGGGATGCCGTCGTTCGGGTTCGACTGCGACCCGGTGCCGCCGTTGACGACGCCCTTCAGGGCGGTCACCATGGCGGCGGCGATGCTCGGGTCGACGGCCTGCGAGCAGGTCGACGTGGGCACCGGCAATTCGTTGCCCGACGAGTCGAGGATCTTCTCGATGGCGATCGGCGAGCAGTAGGTGCCCTGGTTGGCGACCGCGGCGAACGCGGCGGCCATGGTCAGCGGCGCGATCTCGTTCGTGCCGAGCACGTCGGCCGGGTTCTCGCCCAGCGGGTTGCCGTCGGCCCGATGCACGCCGAACGCCTCGGCCGTCTTGCGGATCTCGCACTGGTCGAGCTTCTGGGCCATGCGGAGGAACGCGAGGTTCACCGACTGGGCGGTGGCCTGCATGACGGTGACGTTGCCGGGGTTCGACCCGCCGTCGTTCTTCACCGAGTAGGTGCCGCCGTTGCCGCCCGTGCAGCTGTCCTTGAACTGCGCGAGGTTCAGCGTGCCGGCGTTTCCGTTGATGACGTCACCGAGCGAGTGCCCCGTCTTCAGCCATTCGGCGAGCGTGAAGATCTTGTAGGTCGATCCCACCTGGAAGCCGGTCGATCCGCCGTACTCGTAGTCGGTGCTGTAGTTGATGGCGCTGGCGCCGAGGTTCGTGGCGGTGACCTCCGGGTCATCGCTGAAGTCCTTGTTCTGCACCATCGCCAGCACCTTGCCCGTGCCGGGCTGAACCGTGACGAGCGAACCACCGAGGTCAAAGTCGTAGGTGTACGGTACCCAGCTGTCCATGGCGTTCTTCGCGGCGCCCTGCAGGTCGACGTCGAGCGTCGTGTAGATCTGGTAGCCGCCGGTCTTGAAGTTGTTCCACCGCGTGTCTTCGTCGGCGCCGAAGGCCGGGTCGTTCTTCACGATGTGCGTGACGTAGTCGCAGAAGAAGCCGGCGCCGAGCGGGTTGGCCGTCTGGCAGCCGGTCGAGGGCTGCACGATGTTGGGCGTCACCGGAGTGGCGATGGCCTCGTCGTACTGCGCCTGGGTGATCTTGTGCTCTTTGAGCATCGCCGGCAGCACGTCTTTGTCGCGGCGCGCCTGGTTGTCGGGGATGTTCTCCTCTTGGTCGATGCGCAGGCCGTTCGGCTCGTTCACCGTCGCGATGAGGCTGGCGGCCTGGGCGACCGTGAGGTCGGAGGCGTTCACGCCGAAGTAGTACTGCGCGGCCGACTGGATGCCGTAGACCCGGCCGCCGAACGGCGCGATGTTGAGGTAACCGAGGAGGATGTCGTCTTTCGAGTACTCCTTCTCGAGTCCGATCGCGAGCTTCATCTCTTTGAGCTTGCGGTCGACCGAGGTGCGGGTGGCCTCGGCGTACGCCGCGTCACGCTCCGCCTCGTCCTGGATGGCCTCGGCCTTCTGCACGAGGATGTTGCGCACGTACTGCATCGAGATGGTCGACGCACCGCTGGCGGAGGTCTCGAGGGCGTTGCCCGCCGCTGCACGCAGGGTCGACGCGATGTCGACGCCGCCGTGGCTGTAGAAGCGCGGGTCTTCGGTGGCGATCACCGCATCCTTCACGTACTGGGAGATCTGGTCCCAGCCCACCTCTTCGCGGTTCTGCTCGAACACGGAGGCGAGGAGCACCGGGGTGCCGTCGCTCTTGGTGGCGTAGATGTTGGTCTTCTCGGCGAGCGCATCCGGCTTGATGTAGCTCGGGAGGTTCTCGAACATACCGATGGAGTTGTTCGCGGCAATGCCGGTGACAGCGAGCGCGGGCGTGACCATGGCAGTGACGAGGATGCCCGCGATTGCGCTCATCCCTACTATGCCGAGAATGGCCCCGACCACACCGCTAGCCGTGGCTTTCGGGGCAGACATAGAATCCAGGGTAAGCGACAAACCTATAAAAAGCCGAGAAAGGGGCGCCCGTGCCCGCCTGGGAATACGTGACGACACCGCTGATGATCCACAACACCGCGGCCATCCTGAACACCTGGGGGTCGGACGGGTGGGAGCTCGTTCAGGTCGTCACCGGTCCCGAGGGCGGGCTCGTCGCCTACCTCAAGCGGCCCGTCGCCGGGTCGGGGGAGTGAGCCCGGTGGGGGAGATCTCGGAGCGTCTGCAGGAGCTCGGCTTCACCCTTCCGCAGGTGGCGGCGCCGGCTGGTGCCTACATCCCGGCGCTCATCTCGGGGAACCTGGTGTTCACCGCCGGTCAGCTGCCGTTCGTCGGTGGAGCGCTGCCCGAGACCGGCAAGGTCGGCGAGGGCACAGGGCTCGTGTCGCCCACCGACGCGAAGGGGTTCGCGCAGATCGCCGCACTCAACGCGCTCGCCGCGGTCGAGAACGTGCTCGGCTCGCTCGACCGCGTGACGCGGGTGGTCAAGGTGACGGGCTTCGTCGCATCCGACCCGTCGTTCACCGGTCAGCCGGGCGTGATCAACGGCGCCTCGGAGTTCTTGGGCGAGGTCTTCGGCGAGCGCGGCGTGCACGCGCGCTCGGCCGTGGGCGTCGCGGTGCTGCCCCTCGACTCCCCCGTGGAGGTCGAACTCATCGTCGAGTTCGCGTAGCCCCTCTTCGCGAACTTCTTGCTACCCGTCGAAGAGCGCGGCACTTCGGGCTAGCGGGCGTGCCGCGAGCGCGAGCGGATGCGCAGCACCAGGCCCAGGCCGAACAGGACGACGGCGCCCAGTGCCACGCCGGCCGATGCCGGTGCGGGTCCGCCCGTGTCCGCGAGCGCGGCAGGGGGCGCCGCGGCGGCGCCGGGTGCGGGCGCGCCCGAGTCGGTGCCGGGCCCGGACGCTTCGCCGCCGTCACCGGGAGGCTGCGTGGGCTCGGGTGGCGGTGCGGCCAGGTTGCCGCCGAGGGGGATGGTGTACGTCGTCTGCATCAGGGGGGAGTAGCAGTTGGCCGTCAGCACGATCTGAGCCCCGACTCTGGAGGGCTGCCTCTGCTGTAGCCAGGTGCTCAGGAACTCGAGCGGGAATGTCGCCCGGCGTTCGGCATCGACATCGAGGTACGCCAAGGCGATCGGCATGGAGACGTCGAGTCCGGCCTGGATCTGGTAGTGGTAATCAGCGTCGAGCCTGACTCCCTCGCGACAGATGCCGACGCTGGCTGTCTCGCTGCTCTGGGTCGCAGCGAGGGTGGCGATGGTGACGTCAGTGGGCACCGTGAACGCGAAGACAGCCGAGTCGAGGGTGGCCGAGGCGCTCACAGCCGGAGCGGAGCAGAAAGCCGTGAACTCGATCTCGCCGCCCGAGCTGAGCTCGCCGATCCCGAACCAGCTGCCGACCGTCGAGAGCGCGAGCTCGGGCTCCTGCGACGCGCTGAACGGCACGTTCACCACCTTCGGACTTCCCGCGCCTGGGTTGATCAGGGTCGTGCTCAGCGTGAACGCCGATGGTGTCCCGTTGTCGGCGCATCCCGACACCGTGACCGAGCCGAGGTCGGCGCCTGGTGCTGACAGATCCTGCACGTACAGATCGTCAGGCAGGTGCACGGAGACTGCCACGGGGTCCGCGTCCTGTGCAGGCTCGTCCGCCCCGTCGCGAACGCCGCATGTGACCCCATCGCACCGAATGCGACCGTGGCCACGACGACAGCAGCCGCCCGCCTCCTGAAACCCCGACCCACAGCATCCCCCTCGGCGCTCGCCGTACTCAGGTGAAGCCTATCGGCGCGGGCAACGCGGCGAGGGGCGCGGCATCCCGCCGAGCGCGCCCGCGGCCCAACGAGATGCCTAGGCGCCCGTCACCTGGCCCTTGATCGCGCTCATGACCATCGTGTCGGCCAATGTCGTCGTGTCGCCGACGTCGCGGCCCTCCGCGACGTCGCGGAGGAGGCGGCGCATTATCTTGCCGCTTCGCGTCTTCGGGAGTTCGGAGACGAGGAAGATCTGACGGGGCCTCGCGATCGCGCCGATCTGTTGCGCGACGTGCGCCCGCAGCACGGCGACGGCATCGGTTTGGCCCGCGGCATCCGCTTGGCTGGCCCGGGTGATGACGAAAGCGACGACGGCCTGGCCGGTGGTCTCGTCGCTCGCGCCCACCACGGCCGCCTCGGCGACCATCGGATGCGCCACCAGGCTCGACTCGATCTCCGCCGTGCTGAGACGGTGGCCTGAGACGTTCATCACGTCGTCGACCCGGCCCATGAGCCAGATGTCGCCCTCCTTGTCGTAGCGCGCGCCGTCGCCGGCGAAGTACTTGTCGCCGAACTTCTCCCAGTAGGTCTCCTTGAAGCGCTCGGGGTCGCCCCAGATGCCGCGCAGCATCGAGGGCCACGGCTCGGTGACCACGAGCAGCCCGCCTTCGTCGCGGCCGACCGGGGTGCCGGCATCCGTCACGATGGCGAGGGCGATGCCGGGGAGCGGCACCTGCGCGCTGCCGGGTTTCAGGGTGGTGACGCCGGGGAGTGCGGAGATCATGATGGCGCCGGTCTCGGTCTGCCACCAGGTGTCGACCACGGNAGTGCGGTTGCCGCCGATGACCTCGCGGTACCAGATCCAGGCCTCCGGGTTGATGGGCTCGCCGACGCTGCCGAGCAGGCGCAGGCTCGACAGGTCGAACTGCTGGGGGATCTGCCGGCCGAGCTTCATGAAGGTGCGGATGGCGGTGGGTGCGGTGTAGAGAATGGTCACGCGGTACTTCTCGACGAGTTCCCACCAGCGGCCCGCATGCGGAGTGTCGGGGGTGCCCTCGTAGAGCAACTGCGTTGCGCCGTTCGCGAGCGGGCCGTAGACGACGTAGCTGTGACCCGTGATCCAGCCGACGTCGGCCGTGCACCAGTAGACGTCCTTCTCGGGTTGCAGGTCGAAGACGGTCTTGTGCGAGAACGCGACCTGGGTGAGGTAGCCGCCGCTCGTGTGCAGGATGCCCTTGGGCTTTCCCGTGGTGCCGCTGGTGTAGAGGATGAAGAGCGGATTCTCGGCGGGGAACGGCTTCGCGGTGTGCTCGGCGTCGACCTGCGCGATCTCGTCGTGCCACCAGAGGTCGCGGCCGCGGGTCCAGGTGACCTCGTTCCCGCCGCGCCGGACGACGAGGACGTTGGTGACGGTGCTGTCGCCGCCGTTCAGGGCGAGCGCCTCGTCGACCGCCGCCTTCAGCGGGAAGACCTTGCCTTTGCGGTAGCCGCCGTCGGCCGTGATGACGAGCTTGGCTTCGGCGTCGTCGATGCGGGCGCGCAGGCTCTCGGCGCTGAACCCGCCGAACACCACCGAGTGGATGGCGCCGAGCCGGGCCACGGCGAGCATCGCGATGACGGCCTCGGGGATGACGGGAAGGTAGATCGCCACCCGGTCGCCGGCTTCGATGCCCAGGGCGGCGAGGAGGTTCGCCGCCTTCTTCACCTCGGCGGTGAGCTCGGCGTAGCTGAGGGTGCGGGTGTCGCCCGGCTCGCCCTCCCAGTGCAGCGCGACGCGGTCGCCGTGCCCGGCCAGCAGGTGGCGGTCGAGGCAGTTGTAGGCGACGTTGAGCTCGCCGTCGGCGAACCAGCGGGCGAAGGGCGGGTTCGACCAGTCGAGGGTCTGGCTGAACGGCTTGTGCCAGTGCACGAGCTCGCGCGCTTGGGTGGCCCAGAAGCCCAGCCGGTCGGCGTCGGCGTCGGCATAGAGCTGTCGGGCGGACTCCGATCGGGCGGCGAAGTCGTCGCTCGGCGGGAACCGCCGAGACTCGTGCAGGAGGTTGTCGATGTTGTTCGTGGTCATGCTTCCCGTGCTCCTTCGCCCGCCGACTTCTTCGACCATAGCGAGGTCGCTGGGAATTCGCTGGAGTGATTTGCACCCATGTTTCCAACGGGTAAACTCGGACCTACCAAGCCTCGCGTTTGGATGCAACGCACTAGTGATTCCCCCCAATCCAGCGTTGCTGCGGCGGCACCCTTTCCCCCCATTGGGTGCCGCCCCCTTCTTTTTAACGACTCGCTCGTTGTCCACAGGCGGATGCGCGGCGGCCGTTCTCCACCGATCTCGGCGAGGCCGCCGGCGCGGGGGTTCGGGTTCGTAGATTCGGGGCATGAATTCGCCCTCCGCATCCTTAGTTGCGCCGGTGGCCGCCTCGTCGGTCGCTCCGGCGTTCGGCCCACTCGCGAGCTACCTCGCCGATCCTTCGGTCACCGATGTGTTCGTCAACGGGCACCGCGAACTCTGGGTCGATCGCGGAGGCGGTGCCCAGCGGGATCCGTCGTGGTCGTGTCCGAGCGAGCAGCGGCTGCGCGAGTTCGCGGTGCGGCTCGTCGCGCGGGGCGGCCGGCACATCGATGAGTCGACGCCGTGCGTCGACGTTCGGCTGGAGGGGCGGCGGGTGCACGTGGTGCTGCCACCGATCTCGACCGGCGGAACCCTCATCTCCGTGCGGGCGCCGCAACGGGGGCATCCGCGCCTCGATGAGCTCGACCGCCGCGGGCTGTTCGGGGCGGGCGAGGCTGGCGCCTGGCGACGCGCGATCATCGAGGAGGCGGTGCGCGAACGAACGAACCTGCTGATCTCGGGCGCCGGCGGCAGCGGGAAGACGACGCTCCTGTCGGCGCTGCTCGCCGAGGCCGACGCCGCCGACCGCATCGTGCTCATCGAAGACGTGAGTGAGCTGCGGGTCGAGCATCCGCACGTCATCGGTCTTGAAGCGCGGCAACCCAATCTCGAAGGGGCGGGTGCGGTCGGGCTCGCGGAGCTCGTGCGCCAGGCACTGCGGATGCGCCCCGACCGGCTCGTGCTGGGGGAGTGCCGCGGCGCCGAGATCCGGGAGCTCTGTCGGC
>BADC01000090.1 GCA_000333435.1 Corynebacterium-like bacterium B27
GCGACGGCGCCGAGATCGGCACCACGCTCACCGAACCCGACCCGCGGGAGATCGCCGGCTGGCCGCAACTGCCGCAGGAAGCCGAGCAGACGACGGGGGAGTCGGATGCGGCGACGCAGGTGACGGCGGCATGGCTGAGCTGAGCGGGTCGCGGCCTCGCCCGCGCTCAGGCGTCGCGGGTGTCGTTCACGATCGCCCAGTCGCGGATGAGGGCGAAGTGGTCGCGCATCGCCTGCGCGAGCTGCTTCTCGTCGCGTGCCGCGAGCGCGTCGACGATGGCGAGGTGCTCGGCGGTGAGCCGCTCGGGCGTCGGGACCGGAACGGTGTGCGATGCGCGCATGCGGTGGAACGCCTGCCAGAAGGTCTCGATGATCTGGGTGACGAGGGCGTTCTCGAGCGGCAGGTAGAGCTGCTCGTGGAAGCGGCGGTCGAGCTCGGCCTGGTCGTCGCCGCTGCCCGCGTCGGCCATGGCCTTCGCGATGGCGCGCAGGCGCTCGACGTCGCGCGGCCGCAGCACCTCGAGCAGCCGGATGCTCAGCCCCTCCTCGAGCGATTCGCGGAGCTCGAGGAGGTCGCGGAACGAGCGGCCGTCGGCCTGGAGCCCGTAGGGCAGGTTGTCGAGGATCGGGGCGAACGAGAACTCGGCCACCCGCACGCTGCCCCCGTGCTGCACGGCGAGCACGCCCACGGTCTGGAGGCCGCGCACCGCTTCGCGGAGCGAGAGCCGGCTCATGCCGAGTTGCGCGGCGAGTTCGGCCTCGGGCGGGAGCGAGTCGCCGGCGACGAGTCCCTCGTCGAGGATGAACTGGCGGATCTGCTCCTGGCCGCGGAGGTAGAGCGGTTCTTTGCGCGACATGTCATGAATCATCGCAGACCGGATGCGTACATCGCTGGTGCGACGAGGGGACGGCGATGAAGTCGGCCGAGCCGCTGTACCGTCGCGGGCAGGCGCAGATCAAGCGGTACATCGTCGAGCACGGTCTGACGCCGGGGAGCGCGCTGCCCACCGAGGCCGAGATGGCGACCCTGTTCGGCATGAGCCGGCTCTCGCTCCGCGAAGCGGTCAAGGGGCTGGAGACGGTGGGCATCCTCACCTCCAAGCAGGGCGACGGGGTGCGGGTGGCGGAGTTCTCGTTCGCGCCGATCGTGGAGAGCCTGCCCTACCTGTTCCAGACCTCGGGGCGTTCGTTCCGCGACCTGCTGGAACTGCGGGAGTCGCTCGAGGAGGGGTTGTGCGGCCGGTTGCTCGGCGTCGTGCGCCCGCGCGACCTCGACACGCTCGACGCCCTCGCGCGGGCCATGGGAGAGCCCGACTCCCCGCCCGATCACGTCGCCGAACTCGACCGGCGGTTCCACTCCCGCATGTACGCTCCGCTCGAGAACACCCTGGTGACGCAGCTGATCGAGCTGTTCTGGCAGGCGTTCAACCGCATGCAGGCGGCCTACGATCTGCCGCGGCCCACTCCGCCCGAGCTGGTCGCCATCCACCTCGCCATCGTCGACGCGCTGCGCAGCGGAGACGAGATCGCGGTGGCGGCCGCCATCCGGGCGCACTTCGCCACCATCCGCGACTGGGTCGACGTGCACCTCAGCGACGTTCCGACGTCGTTGCCGGGCGAGGAACGGCGGGCGTGACGGTGCCGGCGTTCAGCCCCGGCGATCCGCGGCTCGGAGCGGCCGGCCTCGCCGAACTCGTGCGGGAGGGGGAGCGGTGGGTGCCGCTGCGGCTTCCGTCGGACGACGGTGGGTTCGTGCATCCGGAACTCGCTCTGCGAGCACGGATGCCCGCGGGCGGCCGGTTCGCGTTCGACACCACGGCCACGGCCCTGGAGTGGGAGGTGCGGGTCGACGGGTTGGCCGGCAGCGACCATCCGGTCGCACCGTTCGACGTGCGGGTCGACGGGGAGCTGCTCGTGCGCCGGCAGATCGTGGGCGAAGACGTGCTCTCCGTCGCGCTTCCGCCGGGACGTCGGCGGTGGAGGTGTGGTTGCCGCACTACGGCTACCCGCGGCTCGGCGAGCTGCGGCTCATCGGGGGCGATGGCGCCCCCTCCGTCGCACCGATCGCGGAGCGACGCCCGCACCTGGTCGTCTACGGCAGCTCGATCTCGCAGTGCCGTGAAGCGCCGGGCCCGACCGAGACGTGGCCGGCGCTCGTCGCCCGCTCCGGCGGGTGGAATCTCCGCTGTCTCGGCTTCGGCGCGCAATGCCACCTCGACCCGACGGTCGCCCGGTTCATCCGCGACAGTCCGGCCGATCTGATCGTGCTCGGCGTCGGCATCAACATCTACGGGGCGGCCAGCTTCTCGGCGCGATCGCTCGGGCCTGCGCTCGAGGGTTTCATCGCCACCATCCGCTCGGGTCACCCCGCCACGCCGATCGTCGTCGTGACCCCGATCGTGTCGCCCGACCGCGAAGCGTCGCCGAACTCCGTGGGGTTGACGCTCGCCGACATCCGGGCCCTGGTGGCCCAGACGGCGCGGCAGCTCTCCCGGGCCGACCCGCATCTGACCCTCGTCGACGGCTTGAGCATCCTGGGCGCCGACGACGCGCATCTCCTGGTCGACGGCCTGCATCCCGGACCGGAGGGTTACGCCCTGATCGCCGAGCGGATGCTCGCCCGCCTCGACCCGCTCGCCGCCCTGCCCCGCTGAGCCGAGTCGGCCCGTGAGCGCTGTGGGCTGCGAGCAATCACTCGTGGTCGTCGCTGTGCAGTCGGAGCTCTTCGTGGTCGAGGTCGCCCTGCACCCGCAGGAAGACCAGGTCGTCGATGCGCCCCGAAGCGCGCAGCTGCTCGATGGCGTGGCGCTTTCGCGCGATGGCGGCCAGCAGCAGCGCTCGCACGGTCTTGTCGGCGCGCACCGCCGAGTCGTCGCCGGCTTTCGCGAGTGTCTCGTCGAGGCGTCCGCGCACGATCCGCTGCGCCTCGGGCGACGCCTCCACCGCGGCGGCGTCGGCCTCGAGGTGCTCGAGGGCGTCGTTCACCATGGTGGTGATGGCGAGACGGTACTCGGTCGCCGCCGCGTCGTCGCGCGGGAGGCGCGCGCGCTTGACCAGCACGGGCATGGCCGCGCCCTGGCCGACGAGCAGCAGCACGATCACCCCGAACGTCACGGCCACCAGGAGCTCGCGGTCGGGGAAGCCCAGCCCGTCGGCGATCAGTGCCGGCACCGAGAGCGCTGCCGCCAGCGACACCGCGCCACGGAACCCGCCGCCGATGATCAGCGCTCGGATGCGGAACGGCACCCGCCGATCGCGTTGCGAGGGCCGGCGATCGAGCACGCGGATGGCCGGCGCCATGGCGACCACCCAGAGGAAGCGCACCCCGAAGATGGCCACCGTCACGGCGAGGGTGAGCAGCAGCACGTTCAGCCAGCCATCCCTGAGGTACACGTCGAGCACACTGCGGGCTTGCAGCCCGATCAGCACGAAGAGCGCGCCGTTGATGACGAAGCTGGCGACGCGCCAGAAGTCGAAGGAGAGTGTGCGCGCCTTCGCCGAGACCACCCGCGGCAGCAGCAGGCTGAGCAGCAGCCCGCCCGAGACGACCGCCACGACCCCCGAGCCGTGCGCCACCTCGGCCGGGAGGTAGAGCACGAACGGCGTGATCACCGAGATCGTGGCGGCGAGCGTCGGTGCGCGTGCGATGCGCCGGAGCAGATACACCGCGTAGCCCGCAACGAGGCCGAGGGCCACGCCCACCACCACCGCCCAGACGAAGCTCAGCGAGATCTCGCCGATCGACGGATCGCGCCCCGCGACCACCGCCGCGACGGCGACCGAGTAGAGCGCCAGCGCGCTCGCATCGTTGACGAGGCTCTCCCCGCGGAGCATGGTGTCGATGCGTCTCGGCAGGCGGGGGGCCATTGCGGAGACGGCGGTGGCATCCGTCGGCGACAGCACGGCACCGAGCACCAACGCCACCGGGAAGGCCAGACCCATCAGTGTGCCGATGCCGGCGACCGCGGCGGCGGTGACGAACACCAGCCCGATGCTGAGCAGCGAGATCACGCGCAGATCGAAGCGGAACCCGTGCACCGAGATGTTGAGCGACTCCCAGTACAACAGGGCCGGCAGGAAGATGTAGAGCACGACATCGGGCGGCAGCGCGATCTCGGGGATGCCCGGCACGAACCCGATCGCGACGCCGATCGCCACCCACGCCCACGGCCCTGGAACGCGCAGGTATCGGTTGGCCAGTCCGCCGCCCAGCACCGCGAGCCCCAGCACGACGGCGACCTCGAGTCCCTCCATACGCCACAGGATAGTGGTGCCGCGGATGCGCGGGGGATGTGCTCAGGAGGGGCGCGATTCGAGTCAGCTCAGGCACGACGTCACCACCGCTCGCCGGGCGCCTGGGCCACATGCTCCGGTGCCGACCGGGGGTGGATGAGCGGTGACTGTCTCGTACTCGTCTCGAGCCACCCCTTCGTGCGGGGCGCGTTCGTCACGCTGGCAAGAGGAGGCGCCGTTCTTCGGCGGCTGACCGGCACGGGCGTCTGCGCCGGGTCGAGCCACGGCGGTTGGATGATGCACGGCACACCGTTGCGCATCGTCAGTTTCCACTCCGGCGTGTGGATGCGCGCGTGGTGGTGTCGGCACAGCAACGCTGCGTTCTCGATGTCGGTGCGGCCCGGCGGATGCGACCGCGACCGCCATTCCTGTACGTGATGGGCCTCGCACCAGGATGGCGGCCGATCGCAGCCAGGCCAGACGCAGCCGCCGTCCCGGGCGGCCAGCGCGCGGTTCTGGGCAGGGGAGAACAGGCGTCGCGCCTTGCCGTGGTGCAGCACCTCGCCGTGATCTCCGAAAACCGTCACGACTTCGGGGGAGTGGCAGCG
>BADC01000089.1 GCA_000333435.1 Corynebacterium-like bacterium B27
GCCCGCTTTCTTCCTTCGTTTTAATTCACGGCACCATTCTGCAAGCCCCCCGGATGCGGGGCAGAAGCCGTGGGCTCCGTTCAGAACGAGCTTGCGGCGGCGCGGAGGTGCACGGCGGCCTCGCCGCTGAGGGCGTCGACCGAGGAGATGCCGTGACGGGTCAGTGCGAGGGCCCGCGCGCCCCGGAGCACGCCGCGCGCCGCCCGCTCGCGGAGCTCGGGCGGAAGCGACTCGATGTCGCTCGCCTTCGCGAAGCCGACGATGCGCCGGATCGCCTTCGCCGCCGCGAAGACCGCCGCATCGTCACGGATGCCCGCCAGAAGCTCCTCGAGCACAGGCTCCGTCCACACGCGCGGGTCGATCCGACCCGGCCACAGCGCGCGGTACTCCGCCTCGAACGCCGCCCACAGCCGGCCCGGCAGGGTGAGCAGCAGCTCGGCTCGTTCGGGCTCGCCGAGCACGAACGCACGCGCCGCGGCCAGCAGGAAGTTGCCCCAGAGCGCACCCAGATCGAACCCCGTGGGCCCCACGAACCCGAACTCGCTGTCGAACGCGCGCACCGAAGCCCCGATGCCCGAGGCCGTCCTCGCCGCATCCGCGCCCGCCGCATCCGCCCCGCCGGGCGCCGCGGCCCGCACGAACACCGACCCGGTGTGCAGGTCGCCGTGGATGAGCGACTGCGCCGTGGTCATGAACCGCAGCTTCGCGAGCCCCATCTCGCGCACCAGGGCGGCATCCGCCCGCAGCTCGGCCACGTCGGCGACGTTGCCCGGCAGCACCACGTTGTGCGGATGCTCGACATACGGTTCGGTGAACACGAGGTCTTCGGTGATCTGCTGCAACTCGGGGTTCACCGCCCGCGCCACGAGACGCTTGTGCTCGAGCGGGTCGAGGCCGAGCGGCGAGGTCGCGAAGGCCGTGCGCGCGATGTACACGCCGAGTTCCTCGGCCGCGTAGTCGTGCACCCGCCCGGCGTTCAGCTCGGTGCGCCACACCCGGTGGTCGCTCAGGTCTTCGATGGCGAGCACGAAGTTCGCGGCGTCGAAGTCGTAGAGCGCCGGCACGTGCTCGGGGTCGGCCAGCACGTGCGCCCCGAGCACCGTCGCCTCGCGTGCGGAGCGCTCCCGTGTCATGGGCCACGACGGGTCGGTGCGCACGTGCGGCAGCGACTGCTTCAGCACGAGCGAGGCACCGGATGCGTCGTGCACGATGAACACCAGGTTGAGGTTGCCGTCGCCCACCTCGCGTACGGACGCGATGCGGGCGGCGTCGATCCGGCCGGCGAGGGCCGGTCGTGACGCCAGGTAGGCCGCTACGGACTCGGCGCGCAGCTGCGAGAAGTCCACGGCGGTCATCACGAGGCCGACGTCGTCGATCCGGCGGTGACGACGGTGCGCCGCCGCGAGAAGGTGAAGCTGAACAGCAGCGCGACGAGCAGCACGATGCCCTTGCCGAAGTCCTGCGCGTAGTACGGCAGGCCCAGCATGGTGAAGCCCGTCACCATCACCGCGATCAGCACCGCGCCGAGCGCCGTGCCCCACGCGTTCGGCCGCCCGATGCCGAGCACCGAGACGCCGACCAGCGCGACCGCGACCGCATCCAGCAGCAGCGAATTGCCCGCACTCACGTCGCCCTGGCCGATGCGTGCGGCCAGCAGCAGGCCGGCGACCGAGGCGAGCAGCCCGCAGCCCATGTACGCGGCGGTGCGGTACCACTGCACGCGGATGCCCGAGAGCCGCGCCGCCTCGGAATTCGTACCCACGGCGAACAGCGCCCGACCCCAGCGGGTGCGCTCGAGCAGGAACCAGAGCAGAACGGTGACGACGAGGAAGATGATGACCGGCACCGGGATCGGCCCCACCGATCCGCGGTCGAGCCAGAGGAAGTCGGCGGTGAACTTGCCGGGCGCCGTGGTGCCGTTCGAGAGGGTCATCTGCGACGAGATCGACTTGCCGTCGACGATGATGAGCTTGAGGCCCACGATCACGAACATCGTGTTGAGGGTGGGCAGCAGGTCGGGGATG
>BADC01000088.1 GCA_000333435.1 Corynebacterium-like bacterium B27
CACCATCGCGACCCGCATGACGACGTAGCCGCCGACCAGGATCCCGTTGTCGAAGTACGGGCCCTCGACCAGCGAGTGGAACACGGGCGGGATGCCGAGCGCCACGATGACGACGCCGATCATCTGCACCATCGTGGTGATGCGGTAGAACCAGTCGTCGGTGTCGTAGGCCGAGGCGAACCAGGAGAAGTTGATCCAGGCCCAGCAGACCGCGAACATGCAGAACGCGAAACCGCCGACCGCCGCGCCGTACTCGGCGTCGGCGACGTAGTGCGCGAGTTGCCCGCCGGCCTGGCTGAAGGCCACGACGAAGGCGAGGTCGAAGAGCAGCTCGAGCGGCGTGGCGGCGCGGTGCGCTTCGCGGGGGTCGCGGCCGGTCATGCGCCGGAGGCGGCTGCCGAGCGTGTTGGCGGCGGCTGCGCCCGCTCGCGGTGCGGCCTGGTCGCCGGACATCAGGCCCCCGAGTGCACGCCGAAGTTCTCGGCGAGCAGCCGTCGGGTGAGCTGCCCGTCGACCGGCACGGGCCGGCCGTCGAGCTCGCGCACCGGGGCCACCAGCCGGCCGCTGGACACGAGCCATGCCGCATCGGCCGAGCGGAGGTCGGCGGAGGTGAGCACGGCTTCTGCGGTGTCGAAGCCGAGCGCCGCGAGGGTGTCGAAGACCGCTGCCTGAGTGGTGCCGGCGAGGATGCCGAGGTCGGTGCGCGGGGTGCGGAAGCGGTCGCCGTGGCGCACGATCACGTTCGACGTCGGGCCCTCGAGCACCACGTCGTCGGAGCTCACGAAGATCACGTCGTCGGCGTCGCGGCGGGCGGCTTCGCGCAGTGCGGCCTTGTTGAGCGCGTAGGAGAGCGTCTTCGCGCCCTGCAGGAGCCAGGGCGCGGTCTGCGCGATGTCGTGCCGGTAGCCGCGGTCGAGCGTGACGACGCGGATGCCCGTGCTGCGCGCTGTGGCGTGGTCGTCGCCCGTCAGTACCTCCACCCAGCCGGTCGGCACGCCGGTGCCCTCGACACCGCGACTGTAGAACAGTTTCACGAGCAGCTCGGCTGCGGGTGCGTGGGCTTCGACGCCGCGTCGCGCGGCCGCGGCGAACGCGGCGGTGTCGGGCCGGGGCAGGTCGAGCAGTGCGGCGGAGTGCTCGAGCCGGGCGAGGTGCGGTTCGAGGGCGATGAACCGGCCGTCGATCACTGCGATGGATTCGAAGATGCCGTCGCCCCGGGTGACCGCGAGATCGGCGGCCGCCACTCGCGCCTCCGCGAGCGGCACGGGCGCGCCACCGGGTACGGCCGAGTCGGCCGCGCCGGCGGCGCTGGCGTCGCCCGCCGCTGCAGCTCCGGTGGTCGGTGCGGCTCCGGTGATCGGGGCGCTCGCAGTGTCGGTCGGGTCCGGCGCGCCGGTGCCCGGCGCAGCGGCCGTGCCTTCGTCGAGCACGATGACCAGGTCGCCCATCCGGCCGCCCGTCGCATCCCTCGTTCGCGTGGTGCCCGGCGCGTCCACTGTGTCTTTCGTGTCACTCGTGCCTGTCGTGTCCGTCACGCGCTGACCTCCCCGCTCTGCCCCACCAGTCTCCCCGACGGGGTGCGTCACCGCATCGCCCGGCACGCGCGCGGCCCTCGCTCGCGCCTTGATCGCGTCGATGACCTCGGACTTCGCATCGGCGTAGTCGTTCATGTCGTCCCACGGCCGCGCGAGCAGGGCGCGCTTGGTGTTCTCGTAGAGCGCTCGATCGGCGGCGTCCTCGCGCAGACGGTCGCGCAGCAGCCGGTACTCGTCCACGGCCGGGTCGGCACGCTCGTAGAGATGCACGTGCACGTCGCGGGCGGGCGTGCGCACCAGACGGTGGCCGGGTTCGCGCACGCGCAGCTCGTAGCCGGCGGCGAGGAGCGCGTCGAGGTAGTCCTCCTCGGCGGTGATGTCGGCGACCGTCACCGCGATGTCGACGATCGGCTTGGCCGCGAGCCCCGGCACCGCGGTCGAGCCGATGTGCTCCACCGTCAGCGCGGCCGCCCCGAGCGCGGCCCGGATGCGCGCATCGTGCTCGCCGAACTCCGCCGCCCAGCGC
>BADC01000087.1 GCA_000333435.1 Corynebacterium-like bacterium B27
GTCACACCGCCTACGGGGTGGAGCGCGTGGTGCGGGATGCGTTCACCCGCGCATCCGCTCGGCGCAAGAAGCTGACGCTCGTGCACAAGACCAACGTGCTCACCTTCTCGGGCGGGCTGTGGAAGCGCATCGTCGACGAGGTGGGGGCCACCTTCCCAGAAGTGGCCGTCGATTACCTCCATGTCGACGCTGCGACCATCTTCCTGGTCACCGACCCTGCTAGATTCGATGTCATCGTCACGGACAACCTCTTCGGCGACATCCTCACCGACCTGGCCGGCGCAATCAGCGGCGGGATCGGATTGGCGGCCTCGGGCAACATCAACCCCGACGGCACGTATCCTTCGATGTTCGAACCGGTGCACGGCTCCGCTCCCGACATCGCGGGGCAGCAGAAGGCCGATCCCACGGCCGCGATCCTCTCGGTCGCCCTGCTGCTCGACCACCTCGGACTGCCCGAGCAGGCGACGCGCGTGCGCACCGCCGTCGTGACCGACATCGCCGGCCGCGACGGCTCACCTCGCGCGACCGCCGCGATCGGCGACGCGATCGCCGCCGCACTCGCCGCACCGGCCCCCGAGACCCACTGACGACGCATCACCAGAGACAGGCTGATCATGACCATCGCACCGACCTCCACCTTCCCCCTCCAGTTCGAGCTGACACCCTCGCAGGATGCGCGGGCGGAGGCCGAACGCGAGGTCATCCTGGCCGACCCCGGCTTCGGCAAGCACTTCACCGACCACATGGTGCAGATCGACTGGACCGTCACCGAGGGCTGGCACAACGCCAGCGTCATCCCGTACGGCCCGCTGCAGCTCGACCCCGCCGCCGCGGTGCTGCACTACGCCCAGGAGATCTTCGAGGGCCTGAAGGCCTACCGGCACGCCGACGGCTCCATCTGGACCTTCCGGCCCGAGAAGAACGCCGAGCGCCTGCAGAACTCCGCTCGCCGGCTCGCGCTGCCCGAGCTCGCCACCGAGGACTTCGTGGAGTCGCTGCGGCAGCTCATCGCCGTCGACGGCGCCTGGGTTCCGGATGCGCCCGAGACGAGCCTCTACATCCGCCCGTTCATGATCGCGAACGAGTCGTTCCTCGGCGTGCGGCCCTCGCAGAAGGTGGGCTACTACGTCATCGCGAGCCCCGCCGGGGCCTACTTCACGGGCGGTGTCGCGCCGGTGTCGATCTGGCTCTCGACCGAGTACTCGCGGGCCGGCCGTGGCGGCACGGGTGCGGCCAAGTGTGGCGGCAACTACGCCTCCTCGCTGCTGCCGCAGCAGGAGGCCTACGAGCACGGCTGCGCACAGGTGCTCTTCCTCGACGCCGAGACCGGGCAGCACGTCGACGAGCTCGGCGGCATGAACGTGTTCTTCGTGCACCGGGGCGGCAGAATCGTCACCCCGCGGCTGTCCGGGACCATCCTCGAGGGCATCACCCGCGACAGCATCATCCAGCTCGCCCACGACCGCGCGCTGACGGTGGAGGAGCGCGACGTCACCATCGAGGAGTGGCGTGACGGCGTCGAGTCGGGCGAGATCACGGAGGTGTTCGCCTGCGGCACGGCCGCGGTCATCACCCCCATCTCGGCCCTCAAGTCGCCCGAGGGCACCATCGGCGACGAGAACGCGCCGGCCGGCGAGGTGACGCTGTCGATCCGCGAAGAGCTGACCGACATCCAGTACGGCCGCCGCCCCGACCGGCACGGCTGGCTGACGAGACTGGACGCGTAGCCCATGAAGATCGCGCGGTTCAGTCATGGCGGGGCCATCAACTTCGGCATCCTCGACGAGGGGGAGGGCGGTGGCACCGACCTCGTGGTGCTGAACGGCGACCCGATGTTCGCCGGGTTCGACACCACGGGCGAGCGCGTGCCGCTGGCGGATGCGACGCTGCTGGCACCGGTCATCCCGCGCTCGAAAGTGGTCGCGGTCGGCAAGAACTACCAGGACCACGTGGCCGAGATGAACACCGGCGAGGCCCCCGCGGAGCCGTTGCTCTTCCTGAAGCCCAACACCGCGGTCATCGGCCCGGGCGACCGCATCGTGCGGCCGCCGCAGTCCGATCGGGTCGACTTCGAGGGTGAACTCGCCGTCGTGATCGGCAGCGTCGCGAAGAACGTCGCGGCCGCCGACGCGGCGAGCGTGATCTTCGGCTACACCATCGCGAACGACGTGACCGCCCGCGATCTGCAGGCCGCCGACGGGCAGTGGGCCAGGGCCAAGGGCTTCGACACCTTCTGCCCGCTCGGGCCGGTGATCGAGACCGAGTTCGACCTCGCATCCGCTGCTCTCGAGACCCGCCTCAACGGGGTGCTGAAGCAGAGTGCGCCCCTCAGCGACATGATCCACTCGGTGCCCGCGATCGTGGCCTACGCCTCGGCGGCGTTCACCCTGCTGCCGGGCGACGTCATCCTCACCGGCACGCCGGCCGGTGTGGGGCCGATGGTCGCGGGTGACACCGTCGAGATCGAGATCTCGGGCCTCGGGGTGCTCTCGAACCCCGTCTCCTGACGGCCGCCGAACGGCGGGTCAGGACTCGTCGGGCGCGGGGTTCTCCTGCAGGCCGGCGGCCACGTCGAGGGCGTCGAGCGCCCCGGCGAGCTGGTCGATCTGCTCGTCGGTGAGCTCCTCGAACAGTTCGAGCACGTGCTCGGCGCGCTCGCTGCGTGCCCGCAGGATGGCTTCGGCACCGGCGTCGGTGGATTCGACGAAGAAGGAACGCCCATCGTCGGGGTCGGCGGTGCGGGTCACCAGTCGCTTCGTCTCGAGATCGGCCAGGAGCCGGGTGATGGTGGGGGCCGCGACGCGCTCCACCCGGGCGAGGTCACCCGGACGGATGGGACCGTTGCGCACGATGGTCGACAGCGCCGAGATCTGGCCGGGGGTGAGCGTGTCGCTGGTGGCCCGGATGCGCCGGTTCAGCCGCCCCACGGAGAGCGCGAGGCGCGCGGCGATCTCAGCTCGGTCCTGGTCGGGTTCATTCGTCATCGGTTCTGACTTTCGGTCACCAATCGGGCGGGTACCGTCGAGTCTTCCACATGCAGGAACTTCTTGCCCCGACTGAGCGAGGCGATTGCCGCGATCACGCTCATCACGGCGGCGGCCGTGAACACGACGACGAGTCCGGCGTGGAACGGCCCCGAGATCAGTTGCGGGAAGAACTCCTTGCCGGTGAGCACCCCGGCGTTCGACGCGGAGAGCTGATCGAGGACGCCGGTCGGGCCGAGCAGGCTCTCGATGGGGTTGTAGCCGAGGAAGGCGGCGAACAGGCTGCCCACCGGCGGGAGGGCGCCGATCTGCTGGGCCGCCGCAGCCGGGACCCCGTGGGCCGTGAGACCGTCGGTGAGCGTCTGCGGCAGCGTGGCGGCGAGCCCCACGATCATCAGCGAGAAGAAGATGCCGATCGAGAGCGAGGTGCCCGCGTTCTGCACCGTGCCGGCCATGCCCGACGCGGAGCCGCGCTGGTTGGCGGGCACGCTGTTCATGATCGCGGTGCGGTTGGGCGCGCTGAACATGCCCGATCCGAGCCCCGAGATGAGGGTGATGAGCGCGAACTGCCAGTATTCGAAGTTCACCGGGATGGCGAGCAGCGCCACGAAGGCGGCGGCGGTGACGAGGAGCCCGGCGGTGGCGAAGAAGCGGGCGCCGAAGCGATCGGAGAGGATGCCCGAGACCGGGCCGGCGATGAGGAAGCCGACGGTGATCGGCAGCAGATAGATGCCCGCCCAGAGCGGTGTGTCTTCGTAGGCGTACCCGTGCAGTGGGAGCCAGATGCCCTGCAGCCAGATGATCAGCATGAACTGCAGACCACCGCGGGAGACCGCGGCGAGCAGGCCGGCGAGGTTCGCCATGGCGAAGGCGCGGATGCGGAACAGCCGCATCTCGAACATCGGCGCCGCGCTCCGGAGCTCGATGACCACGAACCCGGCCAGCACCAGCAGCCCGCCGACGATGGCGGCGAGCACCCAGGGGTTCGTCCAGCCGGTCGAGCTGCCACCGTAGGGCTGGATGCCGTAGGTGATGCCGGCGAGCACGGCGGTGAGCCCGACCGCGAACGCGAGGTTGCCCGGCCAGTCGAGCTTGCCGGGGTTCCTGGTGCCCACCTCGTGCAGCGACTTGTACGACCAGATCGTGCCGATGATCCCGATCGGCACGCTCACGAAGAACACGGCTCGCCAGTCGACGACCGCGAGGAGACCGCCCACGATGAGTCCGATGAAGCTGCCTGCGATGGCGGCGACCTGGTTGATGCCGAGTGCCATGCCGCGCCGGTGCACGGGGAAGGCGTCGGTGAGGATGGCGGTGGAGTTCGCGAACAGCATCGCACCGCCCACCCCCTGCACGAGCCGCCAGCCGATCAGCCACAAGGCACCCGCCCCGCCCTGGAACGGATCGAAGGCGAGGGCGATCGAGCCCACCGTGAACACGACGAAACCCAGGTTGTAGATCTTCACCCGGCCGTAGATGTCACCGAGCCGGCCGAAGCTCACCACGAGCACCGCGGTCACGAGCATGTAGCCCATGAGCATCCAGAGCAGGTAGCTGATGTTGCCCGCCTCGAGCGGATCGAGGTCGATGCCGGTGAAGATCGCGGGCAGCGAGATGATGACGATGGAGGAGTTGATGGTGGCCATCAGCATGCCGAGCGTGGTGTTGCTGAGGGCGACCCACTTGTAACGGGGGTGGTCCTTGCTGAGGAAACGGGTGGGCTGGGTCATCGGATGCGCTCCGCGAGTCGTCTGCGTCAGTTACTTGATGTATATAAACTAACGATACGCCTACCGTGGTGCGTGGGCGCGCACAAGAACGGGCGCAGGCCCGAGCCTCCGGCGCCGATGACGTCGCCGGGGACAGGCTCGGGGCCTACGCCCGTTTGCGCCGGGGGCGCTGGATCAGTTGTTGGCGGTCTGCTTCGTGAGGAATGCGAGGGCCTCGTCGGCCACCGCCCGCCAGCCGTGGTCGATGGTGAGCGAGTGGCCTCGGCCCTCGATCTCGAGGTACTCCGTGACGCCGGGGTTCTTGCTCTGGATGCGGTAGGCCGCCTCGGTCATGGCCGGGGCACGGTGTTGTCGGCGCTTGTGGGCGAAGACGTCCGGATCGCGGCGGGCCTCGGCCACGCTCTCCGGGTCGTCGGGCCAGCCGGGGGTGATGGTGGAGAATCCGTTCTCCTCGAACAGGGCGCGCCACGCGTCCCAGCTGCTGGAGAGCAGGCTAGTGCTGCGCGCGAGACCACCGCAAGAGGAGAATGGCTGCCATGACCACGGCAGATGGCACGGTGACTCGAACGTTCACGCTGGTGATCGACGCAGAGCCCGCTCGGGTGTGGGCGGCGCTGACGTCGCCCGAGTACACCACCGAGTGGTGGTTCGCGAACACGGTCGAGTCGACCTGGGAGGTCGGCGCGCCCATCACCTACCTCGGTGAGGACGGCCTGCCCTACGAGCTGGGCACGGTGCTGGTCGCCGACCCGCCGCATCGGCTGTCCACCACCCTGCACCCGGTCTGGTCGGACGACGTGCCCGGCCACGCAGGCACGCGGGTGGACTGGCTGCTGGAACGCGTGGACGGACTGGCGGATGGCGAGCGGACGCGGGTGACGCTCTCCCACTCCGGGGTCGTGCCGGGAAGTGCTCTGGACCGGGAGATCGACCCCGGGTGGAACTACCTGCTCGAGAGTCTCCGCAGATCGATCTGCGGGTAGCTCTTCATCCGGAGGATGTGTACACTGTTCACATCTTCTGGAACCGAATGTCGGTGGAATACGGCAGAGTACCTCCCGCGTTCTCCTTTGACAGCGGCATCGCCGATCCTCTTGCCTCCCCACGATCTCGACAGGACACCTTCGTGACCGATAGTTCCGTACCCACCACCGAGCTTCCGCCGCCCGGCGCCGCGCCTGCCGGCACCCGTGAGCAGCCCGGCGCCGACGTCGACGGCACCGGCCGCCGAAATCGGCTCGTCATCAACCTGCTGCTCGTGGCGACCTTCGTCGTCATCCTCAACGAGACCATCATGGGTGTGGCGATCCCGCACCTCGTGGTCGACCTCGGCATCACCGAGGTGGCGGCGCAGTGGCTCTCCACCGCCTTCATGCTGACGATGGCGGTGGTCATCCCCATCACCGGGTTCCTGCTGCAGCGCTTCAACACGCGGCCGATCTTCATCACGGCCATGTCGCTGTTCAGCGCCGGAACCCTGATCGCCGCGCTCGCGCCCGGGTTCGAGGTGCTGCTGGCCGCTCGTGTCGTGCAGGCCTCGGGCACCGCCATCATGATGCCGCTGCTGATGACGACCGTGATGACCCTGGTGCCGCCGGCCACTCGCGGGCGCACGATGGGCAACATCTCCATCGTCATCTCGGTGGCACCGGCCATCGGGCCCACCATCTCGGGCATCATCCTCAGCACGCTGAGCTGGCGCTTCATGTTCATCCTGGTGCTGCCCATCGCCATCGGTGCGCTCATCCTCGGCGCCGTGCGCGTGCGCAACGTCACCGAGCCGCGTGCGGTGCCGATCGACGTCTTCTCGATCATCCTGTCGGCGTTCGGCTTCGGCGGGCTGGTCTACGGGTTGAGCAACATCGGTGGGGCATCCGCCACGTTCATGGGCAGCTGGCTGCCCCTGATCGTGGGCGTCGTCGCACTCGCCGCCTTCGTGCTGCGCCAGCTGGTGCTGCAGCGCACCGACCGGGCGCTGCTCGATCTGCGCACCTTCAAAGCGCGCCCGTTCACGGTCGCCATCCTGCTCATGGCGGTGTCGATGATGGCCCTGTTCGGCACCATCATCGTGCTGCCGTTCTTCATGCAGAACGTGCTGAAGCTCGACGCGCTGACCACGGGCCTCCTGCTCCTGCCGGGCGGGCTCGTGATGGGTGCCCTGGCGCCGTTCGTCGGGCGGCTCTACGACCGCTACGGGCCGACCGTGCTGCTCGTACCCGGGTCGATCATCGTGTCCGGCGTGCTCTGGGGGCTCACCATGGTGAACGAGAACACCTCGATGTGGTGGGTGCTGGTGGCGCACGTCACGCTCAGCATCGGCCTCGCGCTGATGTTCACACCGCTGTTCACCGCGGGTCTCGGCGCGCTCAAGCCGCGCCTGTACTCGCACGGCTCGGCGATCGTGGGCACGGTGCAGCAGCTGGCCGGGGCATCCGGAACCGCGCTGTTCATCGCGGTGATGTCGGGCGTGACGCTGAGTCACGTCGCGCAGGGCGCGTCGGAGGTGTCGGCGTCGGCCGCGGGCATCCAGGCCGCGTTCCTGTGCGGGGCGATTATCTCGCTGTTCGGCGTGGTGGCGGCGTTCTTCGTGCGGCGGCCCGCCGCGCTCTCGCCCGAGGAGCAGCGCGTGCTCGACGAGGAGGCCGGGGGCTCGACCGAGGGCGTGCCGATCGGGCACTGACCGGACGCACTGACCGACACCCACCGGAGGCACCCACCAGGATGCGGAGGGGGCCGCCTAGAACTGCGGCGGCTCCGGCGGTGCCTGCGGCGGGTCGCTCGGCGCGCCGGGCGGCGGCGTGGGTGGCTCGGGCGGAAGGGTGGGCGGCGGTTCGGTCGACATGCGGCCGACCCTACTCGCCTGCGCGCGTTCCGCACGCGACGCTCCGTCGGTCAGAGGCCGAGCAGCGCGGTGAGGGCGCGCTCGCTCACCACGGGGATGCCGTAGGCGCGGGCGCGGCGGGCCTTCGTCGAGAGGGAGTCGGGGTCGGCGGCGGCCACGAGCTTCACCGCCTTCGTGACGTAGCTGCGCGGCACCACGCCGTTGCCCGCGAGGATGGCGTTCCATTCCTCGCGCGGGCGTGACATCGACCCGGTGAGGGCCACCTGGTCGCCCGCTCCCAGCGCGAGACCGTGCGGTGCCCGGCCCGCGGTGGGCCCGAAGTCGGCTTCGAACCGCACAGCACGCCGGGCCTGGCCCCCTTCACGGTCGCCGCCCGCGCGCATCCGCCCCGCCGGCCAAGCGCGCTCGCGCGGGAACCATTCGACGCCGGAGCCCGGCAGCCGGGCGAATTCGTGTTCGGCACCGCGGGCCAGGCACTCCTGCCACCCGGAGCGTTCGCCTGAGTGGTCGAGGTAGGCCGCCAGCAGCTGTGCGGTGGCCCCGGCGTCGACGGATGCCCGGTGCGCCCCGTCGAGGTCGATGCCGAAGGTCGCACAACAGGCGGCCAGTGACCGCCGCGACCCGGGCAGGAAGCGGCCGGCCAACTGCATGGTGCAGAGGCTCACCACCTCGGGCCCGTGCCGATAGCCCATGCGGGCCAGCTCGGCGAGCAGGAACCGCAGGTCGAAGCTCGCGTTGTGCGCCACCACGACCCGCCCCGAGAGCAGTTCGAGCAACCGCGGTGCGATCTCGGCGAAGCTCGGCGCCTGACGCGCCTCGTAGCCGCTGATGCGGTGGATGTGCTGCGGCCCGAGGTCGCGCCCCGGATTGATCAGGGTGTCCCATCGACCGGTGATCGTGCCGTCGGCATCGGAGTGCACCACAGCCACTTCGACCGCCCGGTCGCTCCGGCCCGGGAACAAGCCCGTGGTCTCGAAATCGATCGTGGCGAAGCCGGGCATGGTGCTCTTCTCTGGTGTCGGATGCTGCCTTCCGAGGCTAACCAGAGCATCCGACATCGCCGCGACGACGCGCCCGCGATGCGCGCAGAGTCGTCGAGCGGCCCGGCACCACGACCGGCGGTCGGCTCAGCCGGAGAAGGCGTTCGCGCAGGTCTGCTCGGCCGCGGTCTGGCCCTTCAGGCCCTCGATCACGTCGGGCGTGCCCGCGACGTCGGTCGGCGCGTCGCTGGCCGGCGGTGCCGCGTCGGTGGCGGGCGTCTCGGTCGGGGGCGCGTCGACATCGGTCGAACCCGTGACCGTGGAGTCGGCGGGCAGCGAGAACGGCTGATCGGCGAGCACCCGGGCGAACAGCTCTTCGGCGAGACTCTGCACCGGCTGCACCTTGTTCGGGTCTTCGACGTACGCCGCCACCGGGTACTGCACGAACACGACCTTGCTGAGGTCGATGTCCTTCAGGGTCAGTGCGAGCGAGACCATGGAGTCGAGCCCCGACAGCGACTGCGACGGGATGATGTTGGCCGCGGCGGCGTGGGCCAGGCCGTAGACCTTCGTCGGGTCGGAGAGGGTGCTCTCCGACTTGATCTTGCGCAGCAACGACGACAGGTACTGCTGCTGCGAGCCGATGCGCGCGAGGTCGCTGCCGTCGCCGACACCGTGCCGGTTGCGGAGGAAGGCGAGTGCCTCCTGGCCCTGCACGGTGTGGAGGCCTGCCGTGAGGTAGGAGCCCGAGTCGGGATCGGCGATGTCGTCGGCCGCGCACACCTCCACGCCGCCCACCGCGTTCGTCATCTCGATGACGCCCTTGAAGGAGGTGGAGGCGGCGTACTGGATGGGCACACCCGTGAGCGAGCTGATCGTGTCGACGACGCAGCCGAGGCCGCCACGGCTGTACGCCTCGTTGAGCGGCTGTGCGCTCATCGCGTCGTACACGTCGCCGGTGGTGGGGTCCTTGCACTCCGGATGCGCGATTACGAGGTCGCGCGGAAAGCTCACGACCACGGCGTTCTGGTGATCGGCGGAGACGTGCAACAGGATGTTGACGTCGTTGAGGGTCGCATCCCGCTCGCCGAAATCGTCGCCCTGGTTCGAGTCGTAGTCGGTGCCGACCACGAGCATCGTGAAGCCGCCCTCGAAGGCGCCGAAGAACGGCGGAGGTGGAGCGGGCGTCTCACCGCCGATGTCGACCGCGTTGTCGCTGATCGTCTGGGTGACGCTCGTGACGGCATAGCCGACCACCGCCACCGCGCTGATCGCGACGACGGCCAAGGCGACGCCGAGGAACCGCAGCACCGAGCCGATCGCCGACGGCGTCGTCTGCCGCCCATGTCGCACCTGCGCCATGCTCGCCCCTCACCCACTCGGTCGCCGTTCGCTCGTCGAGGGTAACATCCGGCCCTGGTGGCGTGCCGCGCCGCCCGAGCGTCGGCCGAGCCGGCCGCGATCGCCGACCTCTCAGGCTCAGAACCCGGCGCCGCCGCCCGTCCGATCGGTGAAGCGCGGCGCGTCGGGGGCGACCGCGGAGCGCGGACTCGAGGGCTGGTCGCGGTGTTCCAGAGTGGGACGGTAATCGCCGCTGCGCCGACGCCGTACGCCGATGGCGACGCCGAGCGCAATGATGATGGCCAGAACCGCCAGCAGGATGATCCAGATGGTGTCCATACCTCCAGGATGCCCCGTGCCGGCTCCGGCCGCGCCGGATGCACACGCCATCCTCAGCCTGCAGGGCGTCAGCGCAGGCGCCGGCGATAGGCCAGTACCGCGAAGCCGCAGGCCACGGCGAGGATTCCGGCCAGCCAGGCCAGTGCCACCCAGATCTCCGCACCCACGGGCTGCCCTGCGAACAGCGCCCGCATCGTGTTCACGATCGAGGTCACCGGCTGGTTCTCGGCGAACCACGCCACCGGCCCCGGCATCGTGGCGGTCGGCACGAACGCCGAACTGATGAAGGGAAGGAAGATGAGCGGGTAGCTGAACGCGCTCGCACCGTCGACGCTCTTCGCCGAGAGGCCCGCGATCACGGCGACCCAGGTCAGGGCGAGCGTGAACAGGATGAGGATGCCCGCTACCGCGAGCCAGGCCAGCGGCGACGCGCCCGTGCGGAACCCGAGCAGCAGCGCGACCCCGATCACGATCGCCACCGAGACCAGGTTCGCGGCGAGCGAGGTGAGCACGTGCGCCCAGAGCACGCTCGAGCGCGCGATCGGCATCGACTGGAACCGTTCGACGATGCCGCCCTTGAGGTCGAGGAACAGGCGGTACGAGGTGTACGCGACCCCCGACGCGATGGTGATGAGCAGGATGCCCGGGAGCAGGTAGTTCACGTACGACTCGTCGCTCCCGGTCGAGATCGCCCCGCCCAGCACGAAGACGAACAGCAGCATGAGGGCGACGGGCGTGACCGCGGTGGTGATGATGGTGTCGGGGCTGCGCAGGATGTGCCGGAGCGAGCGCCCGGTGAGGGTGCCCGTGTCGGTGAGGGCGAAGGCGGTCATTGCGGTTCCTTTCGGGTGGTGCGGGCATCCGCCCCGACCAGTGCGAGGAAGACCTCCTCGAGCGTGGGCTGCTTCTCCACGTACTCGACGGTGGCGGGCGGCAGCAGCTGCTTGAGCTCGGCGAGGGTGCCGTTCTGGATGATCGTGCCCTCGTGCAGGATCGCGATGCGGTCGGCCAGGTGCTCGGCCTCATCGAGGTACTGCGTGGTGAGGAGGACCGTGGTGCCCTGCGCCGCGAGCTGCGTGACGGTCTGCCACACCTCGATGCGGGTCTGTGGGTCGAGCCCGGTGGTCGGTTCGTCGAGCACGATGACGGGCGGGTCGCCGATCAGGCTCATCGCGATGTCGAGCCGGCGGCGCATCCCGCCCGAGTACGTGCCCGCCCTGCGGTGGGCGGCGTCGGTGAGCGAGAAGCGGGCGAGCAACTCGTCGGCGATCGCGCCGGGCTGCTCGAGGTGCCGAAGTCGCGCCACGAGGACGAGATTCTCCCGGCCGCTCAGCACCTCGTCGACGGCCGCGAACTGCCCGGTGAGGCTGATCGACTCCCGCACCGCCTCGGGCGAATCGGCGACGTCGTGGCCGTGCACGCTGGCGCTGCCGCCGTCCGCCTTCAGGAGGGTGGAGAGGATGCGCACCAGGGTCGTCTTGCCGGCCCCGTTCGAGCCGAGCAGCGCGAACACGGTGCCGGCGGCGACGTCGAAGTCGACGCCGCGGAGCACCGGCAGCGCCTTGAACGACTTCGTGACCCCCCGTACCCGGATGGCGGGTTCGGCGGTCGCGCTCATCGCGGCACGCCCCGTTCGGCGTCGTCGATGGCCTTGACGAGGCGGGCGCGCTCCTTGTCGATCCACTGGGTGGCCGAGTAGGCGGCGGCGAAGGTCTCGGCGAACTCCACCGGGTCGTCGCCGACGATCTCGCGCACGGGCGTGCCGTCGACCGCGGCGCGATCCCAGAGGTCGACGTGGTCGCCGATCATCGTGACCAGTGCGTCGCCGTCGGTGAGGCCGCCGTAGTACATGAAGTACCGGTTGAGCGCCTTCGCCGAGCTGCGGTAGGGCTCCGGCAGGGCTTCGATGCGGGCCATCGCCTGCTTGTACTGCTTCTTCTGTTCGAGCGAGCCGGTGAGGGCTTCGATCCATTTGACCGCCATGGTCATTCTCCTTCTCGGTAGTGGTGGAGCTGTTCGATGCGTTCGGCGAGGAAGTTCCAGCTGCGCCAGAACTCGTCGAGGTAGTCGCTGCCCGCGGAGTTCAGCGAGTAGACCTTGCGGGGCGGGCCCTTCTCGGAGGGCACCTTCGTCACGTCGACGAGGCCGCGCTGCTCGATGCGCACCAGCAGCGCGTAGACGGTGCCCTCGACGATGTCGGCGAAACCCTCGTCGCGCAGCCGGGCGGTGATCTCGTAGCCGTAGGCCGGCTGCCGGGCGATGGTCGCGAGCACGATGCCCTCGAGTGTGCCCTTCAGCATCTCGGTCATCTGTTTGGCCATGACGCCTCTCTTCGCTACTCAGTGTTGCTGACTACCAGTAGATAGTAACGCCGACTACCGGTAGATAGCAACACTGAATAGCGCGCGCGTCAGGTGGCGGGGAGGTTGGCCCCCGTCACGCGCGGAGCGGCGCCGAAATGCTCCACCTGGTGGGCGAAGAAGACCTGCGCGACCAGCTCGCGCCTGCTCGAGACGCCGGTCTTGTCGAAGATGGCTTTCACGTGGTCCTGCACCGTGTAGGCCGACAGGTGCAGGCTGCTGGCGATCGCCTTGGTGCTGTCGCCGCGCAGGATGCCGCGCACGATGTCGGCCTCGCGCGCGGTCAGTCCGTAGGCCGCGATGAGGAGCGGGACGATGGCGGGGCTCGTCGCCTCGTCGATGGTCACCACGTGCCCTCGCGCTCCAGTTCCCGCTCCTGTTGCGTCGACCGGGTGGAAGGGGGCGGCATGCAGCAGGTACCAGCATCCGCTCGCCGCTCGCACCCGAAGGCGGCCCGCCGCGGGCGCCGCACCCGGAGGGGCGGCGGAGGTGACGGCGCCGAGCACCGACGCCACCGCGACCGGCAGGCGTTCGAGCGAGCCGCCCAGCTCGAGCAGGAGCGCCTCGGCGGTGGGGCTGGCCTGCGCGACGCGACCTGCGCCGTCGACCGTGAGCACGGCGGGCGTCGAGGTGGCTGCGGCCGTACGCGCCGCCTGGGTGACCAGGCCCGAGCGGATGCCCGTCGTCACGATCTGCTCGATGCTCTGCAGGAAGCCGGCCTCGTCGCTCGTGAAGGGGCGGCTCCCCGCCGCGCGGTAGAGCGCGTAGGCGCCCCACATGGCGCCGCCGCGCCGGGCGACCGCGCGCAGCTCGTGCTCGGCGTCGAGGTGCGGCCGGAGCATCGCGAGGTACCGCTCGCTCCGGTGCGGATCGCCGCCGGTGTCCTCGTGCAGCACGCCGACACCGCTCGGGCGGGTCGCGAGGTCGATGAACTGGTTGACGTCGGCGGTCGAGTACTCGTGCAGCGAGAACGCGTAGTTGAGGCGCTCGGCCTCGTCGATGTGCTTCTTGACGGCGCCGGTGAACAAGCCGGTGGCCGGGTCGGTGGTGGCGAAGCAGGCCGAGTCGAACGGCACGGCCCGCTCGAGCGCGTCGATCAACGCGGGAACGAAGGTGTCGAGGGGCAGCCCGCTCCCGGCCAGCGAACGCGCTTCGCGGCGGGCGGACTCGAGGGTGTGCGCACTCATCGCGCCAGTTTAGCTACACCCATGAGGTAATCACCACATTTGTGGGGTAGTGGATGTGATGGATGCGCTTCAGCATGATCCTCGTGCGCCCCCGAATCGAGTCCCGTGCGCTCACGCGCGGGCTGCTGTCCGTCGCAGCCCTCGCGGCGGTGGCCGGCGAGCATCCGCTGAGCCCCGAGGAGAGCGGCGTGGCCGTCGCCCTCCATCTGGCGGCCGGGCTCGTGGTGGCGGGGTCGGGGATGGCGGTGATCGCGCTCCTCCGGCGGTCGCGCCGATGACGATGTCGGAGGGTCGTGCGAAGATGACGATCTCTGACGAAGCGCTTTGCGTTTACGGGCGGAGGTGTTTGGGTTGATGGGATGGGGCGCAGTCCGCGCCCCGCGAACGATAGGGCCCCGCGATGATCGAGTTCCGTTCGGTGACCAAGCAGTTTCCCGACGGAACGGTCGCCGTGAAGGAGTTCGACCTCGTCATCCCGCCCCGCAAGACCACGGTGCTGGTCGGCTCCTCGGGGTGCGGCAAGACCACGCTCCTACGCATGATCAACCGCATGATCGACCCGACGAGCGGGCACATCCTCATCGACGGCGAAGACACCGCCGCGCTCGCACCCGTGAAGCTCCGGCGGCGCATCGGGTACGTCATGCAGAACTCCGGCCTGCTGCCGCACCGCAAGGTCATCGACAACGTGGCCACCGTCCCGGTGCTGAACGGCGTGCCGAAGAAGGAGGCGCGGGCGCACGCGCTCGAACTGCTCGACACGGTGGGCCTCGACCGCTCGCTGGCCGACAAGTACCCCCGCCAGCTCTCCGGCGGTCAGCAGCAGCGCGTGGGCGTTGCCCGGGGCCTTGCGGCCGACCCGAACATCCTGCTGATGGATGAGCCGTTCGGCGCCGTCGACCCGATCGTGCGGGCGGAGCTCCAGCAGGAGACCATCCGGCTGCAGCAGGGCCTCGGCAAGACGGTCGTGTTCGTCACGCATGACATCGACGAGGCGTTCCTCCTCGGGCACCAGGTGGTCATCCTGCAGAAGGGCGGGCACATCGCGCAGGTCGGCACCCCGGCGGAGATCCTGGCGAACCCGGCCGACGACTTCGTGGCGAGCTTCGTGGGCGCCGACAAGGGCAAGCGGGTGCTCCGCATCGAGAAGGTCGGCGGTCGCGACGTGGTGGTCGACGAGAACGGCACGCCCACGGGAGTGCTGCAGCCATGAAGTGGCTCGAGTCGAACTTCGAGCTGGTCTGGCAGCTGACGCTCGCGCACATCGCGCTGAGCGTGCCGCCGATCGTCATCGGCTTCCTCATCTCCATCCCCATCGCGTGGGTGGCGAACCGCTACCGGGTGTCGCGCGGCACCATCCTCGTGGTCCTCGGCCTGCTCTACACGATCCCCTCGCTCCCGCTGTTCATCTTCATGCCCATCGTGCTCGGCACGCCGCTGCTGTCCTCGGTGAACGTGTCGGTGGCGCTCACCATCTACGCCGTGGCGCTGATGGTGCGCACCGCGGCCGACGGGCTCGAATCCGTCGACAAAGACACCCTGCTGGCCGCCTCGGCGATGGGCTACTCCGCCTGGCAGCGGTTCTGGCGGGTGGAACTGCCGCTGTCCGGTCCCGTGCTGTTGTCGGGGCTGCGGGTCGTCTCAGCCAGCACGGTCAGCCTTGCCACCATCGGATCGGTGGTGGGGGTGACCAGCCTCGGCTACCTCTTCATCAACGGTTTCCAGCGCAACATCGCGGCTGAGGTCATCACGGGCATCGTGGCGGTGCTCGTGATCGCCGTGGTGTTCGACCTGATCCTCGTGCTGCTCGGCCGGGTCGTGCTGCCCTGGAGCAGACGTGAGCGCACCGGCAGCACCCGTGCCTCGCGCCGCCAGGCGGCGCTCCTGTCGGGAGGCGTGTCGTGAACCTCATCCTCGACGGCATCGCCTGGATCCTCGATCCCGCCAACCAGACGGGGCCGGGCGGATGGTTCGCGCGACTGGGCGAGCAGCTGGCCTACACCTTCGGTGCCGTCGCGATCGCGGCGATCATCGCCATCCCGCTCGGCTACCTCGTGGGGCACACCGGCCGCGGCCGCGACGTGGCGGTCTCGCTCTCCGGCGGCTTCCGCGCGCTGCCGAGCCTCGGTGTCCTCATCCTCCTCGGCCTCGGCCTCGGCATCGGATTCCGGGCGCCGCTCATCACCTTCGTCATTCTCGCCATCCCGCCCATCCTCGCGGGAGCGTACGCGGGGTTCGAGGCGGTCGACCGCAAGACCATCGACGCGGCGCGCGCGGTGGGCATGACCGAGGGGCAGATCGTTCGGCAGGTCGAGGTGCCGCTCGGTCTCCCACTGCTGATCGGGGGCATCCGGTCCGGCGTGCTGCAGGTGGTCGCCACGGCGACGCTGGCCGCCTACGTCAGCGGGGGAGCGCTCGGCGCGTTCATCTTCGAAGGGGTGGCGACCCGGAATTATTCCGAGACCCTCGGCGCTTCCATACTCGTCACACTGCTCGCGCTGATCCTCGAAGGGGTCTTCGCGCTCATCCAGAAACTCGTGGTCCCCCGCGGCGTCGTCGCCCGGGAGATCAAAGAAGTCCGCACGGTGTCGTCCCGACCTCGTGCGGCGGTGGGATCCCCCATCCAAGAAGGGAAATAGCAATGTTCACAGCAATCAAGAAAGGCCGGCTCGTCGCAGGGCTAGTCGCGGTCAGTGCGGTGGTGGCGCTGGCAGGGTGCGCGTCGAGTAATCCCCTCGACACCTCGTCGACATCGGATTCGAGCGACGGAGCATCCGGCCCCATCGTGATCGGGTCGCAGGCGTACTACTCCAACGAGATCATCGCCGAGATCTACGCTCAGGCGCTCGAAGCCAACGACATCGAGGTGACGCGCCAGTTCAACATCGGGCAGCGCGACGCCTACCTGCCCGCTCTGGAGTCGGGCGAGGTGCAGCTGTTCCCGGAGTACACCGGCAACCTGCTGCAGTACTACGAGCCCGACACCACCGCCAAGACGAGCGACGACGTGTACGCCGCGCTCGCCGGCGCGCTGCCCGAGGGCCTCGAGGTGCTCGACCAGTCGCCCGCGACCGACCAGGACTCCTACAACGTCACCAAGGAGTTCTCCGAGGCGAACAACGTCACGAGCCTCGCCGACCTCTCGAAGGTCACCACCCCCATCACGCTCGGTGGCAACTCCGAGCTGCAGACGCGCCCATACGGTCCCGACGGCCTCAAGAGCACCTACGACGTCACCGTCGGCTTCACGCCGATCGAGGACTCCGGCGGACCACTGACCATCCAGGCGCTGAAAGACAACACCGTGCAGATGGTGAACATCTACAGCGCCGAACCCGACATCAAGACCTCGGGTCTCGTCACCCTGCCCGACCCGAGGGCCTGTTCTCGCCTCGAACGTCG
>BADC01000086.1 GCA_000333435.1 Corynebacterium-like bacterium B27
CTCGGCACTGACCGAACCGGTCACGACCACGCTCCGGGTGACGCTCGTGGCCGACTTCGCGCCGATCCAAGCCGTGAAGGCCGGCGTCGCGGGAGTGGGTTTCGACTTCGCGTTCGTGGGCGGCGATGCAGGGGGCGCGACGGCCGACCGCATCGACGCGCTCGCCGGGGGGGAACGGGCACGGCTCGCGGCCGGCAGTGCCTCCGCGGCGCTCGAAGCACCCGGCGCCGAGGTGCGGATCGTGCGCCCCGAGAACTCGGGCGGCATGGTGCAGGTGGTGATGGACTGGCCCGTGACGGTTCCTGCCAAGGGGTCGGTGACCCTCGGTTGGCACGCCGAACTGCGCGACGACGCGGCCGTCGTGCAGGGAGCATCCGGACAGCCTGAGTGGCGCGACGCCCGCGTCGAGGCCGGTGACACGCGGCTCGCCCGCTGGTCGGCCCGCGCCCTCGACGACCTGTCGGCGCTCCGCATGACGACGGCAGCGCATCCCCACGAGCCGTTCCTGGCCGCCGGCGCCCCGTGGTTCTTCACCCTCTTCGGCCGCGATTCGATCTGGGCCGCGCGCCTGCTGCTGCCGCTCGGCACGGACATCGCCGGGTCGACCCTGCGCGTGCTGGCGGGCCTGCAGGGCACCGCGACGGTGGGGGAGACCGCCGAGCAGCCGGGCAAGATCATGCACGAATTGCGGCCGGCCACCTTCACCATCCCGGGCGAAGGGGTGTCGTTGCCGCCGCTCTACTACGGCACCGTCGACGCCACGGCCCTCTGGGTCTCGCTGCTGCTCGACGCCTGGCGCTGGGGCCTGCCCGACGACGAGGTGCGTGCCCTGCTGCCGAACCTGCGCCGCGCCCTCGAATGGATGCGCGACCACGGCGACAGTGACGGCGACGGCTTTCTCGAGTACGCCGACACCACGGGCCACGGCCTGGCGAACCAGGGGTGGAAGGACTCCGGCGACTCGGTGCAGTGGCGTGACGGCCGACTCGCCGAGGGGCCGATCGCGCTCTGCGAGGTGCAGGGGTACGCCTACGAGGCGGCGCTCGGGGGAGCGGAGCTGCTGGAGCATTTCGGTGAGCCGGGTGCCGCCGAGTGGCGGGGCTGGGCGGCAGCGCTCGCAGACCGGTTCCGCCAGGCGTTCTGGGTGACGGATGCGCGGGGCCGCCATTACCCGGCGATCGCGCTCGACGCGGCGAAGCGCCCGGTCGACACGCTCACCAGCAACATCGGTCATCTGCTCGGCACGGGCATCCTGAACGCGGGCGAGGCGGCAGAGGTCGCCGCCCTCCTCGCGTCCCCGGAGCTCGACTCGGGCTTCGGTTTGCGCACCATGGCCACCGACTCGGCCGGGTACTGGCCGCTCAGCTACCACGGCGGATCGGTCTGGGCGCACGACACGGCGATCGCCATCCGCGGCCTCGCACACGACGGGTTCCGGGCCGAGGCTGCTGCGCTGAGCGCCGGGCTCCTCGCCGCCGCCGAGTCGTTCGGCTACCGGATGCCCGAACTGCACTCCGGCGATGCGGCCACCTCGGTCGTCGCGCCCGCCCCCTATCCCGCGGCGTGCCGCCCGCAGGCCTGGTCGGCCGCGGCGGCCGTGGCCGTGGCGGCGGCCGCCGTCGACGCCCGCCCCACGCCCGACCGCGCGGGCATCACGGTGGCGCCTCTGGCCGACGCCGCCCTCGGTCATGTCGCTCTCGAGGGTGTGCGCGTCGGCGCGGCGCGCTTCAAGGTCCACTCGACCGCGGCCGGTGCATCCGTCTCCCCGGCCTGACCTTCGCTCGCCCTGGGCGGTTCGCGATTTCGGACGATGCCGCCGGGGAGGCAGCAAGGGGGCGCGGTAGGGTGGGGGCATGAGCGACCGGCGGGATGACGACGCGCTCGCCTGGGCGGGCGACGACGACCCGACGCTCGCGCCGGTGGGGTCTGCGGTCGAGGGCGACGAGATCGAGGAGATCGACGACGCCTCGGTCGACGAGCCCGGGCCCGCGCCGGTCCGCACTGCCGCCCCGACGTCCGCCGGCGCAGGTCGGGCCGCTCAGCCCACCGTGCTCGACGAGGCGGAGGATGCCGAGGACCGCGCCGCCGAACGAGAGCTCGCGGAGGCGGAGGCCGCCACGAAGCAGCTGAGTTCTGCGGCACTGATCGGCATGGGCATCCTGGGTGGGGTGTACCTGCTCTACACCATCGGCTGGGTCGTGAGCTTCACCCGCTACCAGGCGCCGCTCACCGTCGACTTCTCGGTGGTGAGCTACCGCATCACCCAGACCCTCGCCATCGCGGCCACCCCGCTCTGGTTCGTGGCGACGCTTCTCATCACGCAGCGCCGGGACATCCGGTTCCGCTTCCTCTGGCTCGTGCTCGGTGTGCTCGTGCTGGTGCCGTGGCCCTTCCTGATGGGGGTGTGACATGGGTTCGACGACAACGACGAGCACGTCCGCTGCACCGGCGAAGCGCGGCTTCCGCACCTTCGGCGCCTCCGGCTGGGCTGTTGCGGTGATCTTCGCGTTCCTGTTCGCCTACCACCTGTGGGGTGGCATCGCGAACCTGATCGGCGTGGTCTCGACGTTCTCGAGCTTCGGCGTCGCCGTGACGGCGGAGGTGTGGGCGCTCGTCATCGCCTACGCGGTCGCCCCCGTTGTCGTCTACGCGGCCGCGCTCCTGATCGGCCGCACGCTGCCGAACTTCGGGCGGGTGGTCGTGTTCGTCGTCGGGTTCGCCGTGGTCTCGGTCATCTCGCTCGACATCCTCGTGGTCGCCAGCGCATCCTGAGCATCGTCATTCGGCGCGTTCGCGGGCGGCCAGCGCCTCGGTCTCCGCTCGGGTGATCTCGACGGATGCCCTCAGGTGCCGCTCGAGGAATCGCAACTCCTCGAGTGAGTACCCTGCGTAGAGTCGCTCGAAGGCCGCGCCGATGCCGGCGTAGATGTTCTCGCGCTCGGCCAGCGCCGCTTCATCGGCGGAGACGACTGCTCGCCGCCGATCGGTCGGGTGGGTGTCGCGTCGGGCGAGGCCCTTGCTGCGCAATCGGTCGATCACGCCGGTCACCGCCCCCGAGGTGACGCCGAGGCGCGTCATGAGGTCGCCGGCCGATTGCGGGCCTTCGCGCAGCAGGATGCTCAGCGCCTTCATGTCGGTCACGCCGAGTCCGTTGTGTGCGGCGGCCAGTTGATGGAAGTGCGCGGTCTGGGTGGAGTCGATCTCGCCGAGCAGGGTGAGGGTGGCGATGAGTTCGCGACGGACATCCGAATCGGGCACGACTCATCTTGTCACGCATTTATCTTAATGACTAAGATAAATGCGTGATCCCACCCACCGAAGCCATCGCCATCGCGGCCGACGGCGCGCGAATCGCCTACCGCACCCTCGGCACCGGTCCCGGCCTCGCCATCGTTCACGGCGCGATGCAGTCGGCGGCCAGTCAGCTCGAACTCGCGGAGCTGCTCGCCGAGCGGCGAAGCGTGCACCTGATCGACCGCCGCGGGCACGGCGCGAGCAGCCCGCAGTCGGGAGCGCCCCACACTCAGCACGAGGTCGACGATCTGCTCGCGGTGCTCGCCGCAACCGGGTCGCGCGCCGTGCTCGGCGTCAGTTCGGGCGCGATCATCGCGGCCCGCGCGGGCATCGCGAGTGCCGACATCGACGAGCTCGTGCTGTTCGAGCCTCCGCTCGTGATCGACGGGTCGGCCGATCTCGGTCTGCTCCCGCGCTTCGACGCTGCGGTGGCCGAGGGCCGCCTGCCGACCGCGATGGCGCTCGCCATGAAGATCGCCCAGATGGGGCCGACGTGGATGTTCGGCCTCCCGGTACCTGTGCTCGCCGCGGCGTCGGGGCGCATGCTGCGCGATCCGGAATTCGCCGAACGCGCCCGGGCGGTGAGTGCCGACTTCGGGATCGTGCGCGAGAACGCCGACCGCGTCGACGAGTTCCGTGCCGTCAGCGCCCGCACGCTCGTGCTCTCGGGGTCGGCGACGCGGCCCTACCTGAAGGGCGCCGCGACCGCGCTCGCGCAGCGCATCTCCGGCGCGCGGCACACCGTGCTCGACGGCCAGTGGCACAGCGCGACGCAGAACCGCGCCGAGCGGGGGCGGCCCGAGCTGGTCGCCCCGCACGTGCTGGAGTTTCTCGGCGTCTGAGCGGGTGCAGCCGAGCCCGTCCAGTTCAGAAGAACGCGACGAGTAGCACCAGCGCCGCCAGCACGACCTGGCCGATCAGGCGCGGCACCAGGGGCACCGCCAGCGCGCCGAAGCGCTCGCGGTGCTGCGCCGCGTAGGCGTTGGCCGGGAAGACGCAGGCGAGGAACACCACCAGTGCGACGCCCGCGAGCATCCGCGTCGGTGGGAACAGCAGCCCGAGCCCGCCCGCGATCTCGCACACCCCGGTGACGTAGACGAGCGTCAGGGGAGTGACCCGTCCATCCGGCCGCAGCCACGGCGGGATCATCGCCGCCATCGTGCGCGCCGACCGCGGCACGAAGTGGTTCACCCCCATGCCGATGAACACCACGGCGATCAGGATGCGCAGCACCAGCACGCCGACGCCGAACGTCACAGAGTCCATGGCCTCATTCTGCCTGCACTACGCTTGAGGGGCTCCCACCAGACCAACCGAAGGACCCGATCCGTGTCGAAGCCGGTCGTGCTGATCGCCGAAGAACTGTCCCCCGCCACCGTCGACGCTCTCGGGCCCGACTTCGACGTGCGCAACGTCGACGGCACCGACCGCCCCGCCCTGCTGGCGGCGCTCGCCGACGCCAACGCGGTGCTCGTGCGCTCCGCGACGAAGGTCGACGCCGAGGCGATCGCCGCGGCGCCGAAGCTGCAGGTCGTCGCCCGCGCGGGCGTGGGGCTCGACAACGTCGACATCAAGGCCGCCACCACCGCCGGTGTCATGGTGGTGAACGCGCCCACCTCGAACATCATCTCGGCGGCCGAGCTCACCGTCGGGCACATCCTGAGCCTCGCCCGGCACATCCCGGCCGCCCACGCCGCGCTCGCGCAGGGGCAGTGGAAGCGCTCCGCCTACACCGGTGTCGAGCTCTACGAGAAGACGGTCGGCATCATCGGTCTCGGCCGCATCGGAGCGCTCATCACCGCGCGCCTGCAGGCCTTCGGTGTCAACGTCATCGCCTACGACCCCTACGTCACGAGTGCCCGGGCGCAGCAGCTCGGCGTCACCCTGGTGACCCTCGACGAGCTGCTCGAGCAGAGCGACTTCATCACCATCCACATGCCGAAGACGCCCGAGACCACGGGCATGATCAGCGACGAGCAGCTCGAGCGCATGAAGCCGACCGCGTTCATCGTGAACGTGGCCCGCGGCGGCCTGATCGACGAGGAGGCGCTGCACCGCGCCCTCACCGCCGGCACGATCGCCGGCGCCGGCCTCGACGTGTTCGTGAGCGAACCGCCGAAGGACTCGCCGCTCCTCGCGCTGCCGAACGTCGTCGTCACCCCGCACCTCGGCGCCTCGACCGACGAGGCGCAGGAGAAGGCGGGCGTGTCGGTGGCGAAGTCGGTGCGGCTGGCCCTCTCCGGCGAGCTGGTCCCGGATGCGGTCAACGTGGCCGGCGGGGTCATCGACCCGTACGTGCGCCCCGGCATCCCCCTGGTGGAGAAGCTCGGGCAGGTGTTCTCGGGCCTCGCCGAGAGCCCGCTCACCTCGGTCGACGTCGTCGTGAAGGGCGAACTGGCCGATTACGACGTGAGCGTGCTGAAGCTCGCCGCCCTCAAGGGCGTGTTCACCAACGTCGTGAGCGAGACGGTGTCCTACGTCAACGCTCCGCTGCTCGCCGAGCAGCGCGGCGTGACCGTTCGGCTCATCACCGAGCCGGTCTCGGAGGAGTACCGCAACGTCATCACCCTGTCCGGCGCGCTGAGCGACGGCTCGCAGATCTCGGTCTCTGGCACCCTGACCGGCACCAAGCAGATCGAGAAGATCGTCGAGATCAACGGTTATGACGTCGAGGTGCCGTTCGCGAAGCACCTCATCGTGATGCTCTACACCGACCGGCCCGGGATCGTCGCGGTCTACGGCAAGGAGTTCGGCGAGGCATCCGTCAACATCGCCGGCATGCAGATCGCCCGCCACGAGGCCGGCGGCCAGGCGCTCAGCGTGCTGACGGTCGACTCCCCGGTGCCCGACGGCTTGCTCGCCACACTGCAGGATGCGATCCAGGCCGACCTGATGCGCGAGATCGACGTCACGGACGAGTAATTCCCGAAGAGATCCTTCTCGGCTGTCGATTTCGGCGGCTAGCGTTCGTCGTATGGATGTCGCTTGACACATTCTGACGGAACAGAAGGAGAAGGCATCATGAAGGAATACATCGTTCTCATCCGCGAGCCGCAGTGGGACTCGTCGGCGGTCACCGAGGAGCAGTGGGCCGCCGCCATGCAGGAGCACGGCGCGTTCGCCCAGGCCGTGGCTGCGGCGGGCGGACAGGTGCTGGGTGGCGACGCCCTCGAATCCAGCGACAAGGCGGTGCGCATCACCCCCGCGCGCGACGGGGCGCCGGCCGTGTTCACCGACGGGCCGTTCACCGAGACCAAGGAGGTCATCTCGGGCTACTACAAGATCGCCGTCGAGAACGAGCAGCAGGCGCGTGAGCTCGCCGCCCTCGTGCCCACCGAGGGCGTCCTCGAACTCTTCCCCGTGATGGACACCCCGTGATGCACGCCGATGGACGAGCCGCCGCCGGCTGACGGTCGACGGATGCCCCGCAGCACCGGCGCGCTGGAGCATGCTTTCCGCGAGGAGTGGCCTCGCATCCTGGGCAGCGTGCTCCGGTTCACCGGCGACCTCCAGCTCTCCGAGGACGCCGTGCAGGAGGCGTTCGCGCGGGCCACGGCAGAGCCTGAGCTCCGCAACCCGGCCTCGTGGATCACCACCACCGCCAAGCACATCGCGGTGGACTGGATGCGCCGCGAGGCCGGGTTCGTGCGCCACTTCGGTCGCCTCGCGGCGGAGGCGGCCGACCGTGAGGCGGCCGCCGCCGAGCAGGTGGGTGCCGATCCGTTCGCCGTCTCGATCGACGACGACCGGCTGCAGCTGCTGTTCCTGGCCTGCCGGCCCGAGCTCAGCGAGGATGCGCGCCTCGCCATCGCGCTGCGTGCCGTCTGCGGCGTGCCGACCGATGAGATCGCCGAGTTGCTGCTCGTGAAGCCGGCCACCATGGCGGCGCGGCTGACGCGGGCGAAGAAGCGCATCCAGTCGTCGGGCATCCGCCTGGAGCAACCGGATGCCGCGGAACTCGCCGAGCGCACCGACGACGTGCTCTCGATCGTCTACCTGCTCTACACGGCGGGGCACACGGCATTGGCGGGCGACGAGATCAGCCGCTCGGTCACCACGGCGAGCGCGCTGTCGCTGGCGCGCTCGATGGTGCGGCTGCGGCCCCGCCATCTCGAGGCGCGGGGCCTGCTGGCCCTGCTGCTGCTCACCGAGGCCCGGGCGCCCGGGCGAACGGATGCCGCGGGGGAGGTGGTGGCGCTCGACGAGGCCGACCGTTCGCGCTGGAACACCGCGATGATCGAGGAGGGGCTCGCTCAAGCGACCATCGCGTTGGCCGGTCGCGGGCGGTTCGCGCTGCAGGCCGGCATCTCGGGACTGCACTCGCAAGCGCCCTCCTGGGCGGCCACCGACTGGGTCTCCATCGTCTCGCTCTACGACGCCCTGGTCGCGTCGTGGCCCTCGCCGGCCGCGTGCCTCAATCGGCTCGTCGCCCGCTCGTACCTCGCCGGTGCCCGCCTCGACGACTCCCTGGCGGCCGTCGACGAGTTGATGGCGGATGCGTCGGGCCCGGCCTTCACCCGCCAGCTCTGGGCGGTGCGCGCCGATCTCCTCCGCCGGGAGGGCCGCCCGGCGGAAGCGGCCGATGCCTACGCCCGAGCGCTCGAGGGCGAGCCCAACGGCGCCATCCGGGCATTCCTCGGCAGGCGGGCGCGAGAACTCCAGGGGCGGCGGATCGCACCTCGTCGCGACGACTAATCTGGGTGCATGGCGCGAACGATCAGACTTGCACTCATTCCCGGTGACGGGATCGGCCCCGAGGTCGTCACCGAGGCGGTGAAGGTGCTCGACGCCGTCACAGCGGGCGGCGACGTGGCGTTCGAGAAGACCACGTTCTCGCTCGGTGCCGCGCGGTATCTCGAGACGGGGGACGTGCTCACCGACGACGACCTCGCCGCGATCGCCGGCCACGACGCCATTCTGCTCGGCGCGGTCGGGGGAGTGCCGGGCGACCCGCGCCTGGCCGACGCGAACATCGAGCGCGGGTTGCTGCTGAAGCTGCGCTTCGCGCTCGACCACTACGTGAACCTCCGGCCCACCACGATCTACCCCGGCGTGCCCAGCCCGCTGGCCGCCCACGGCGACGTCGACTTCGTCGTGGTGCGTGAAGGCACTGAGGGCCCGTACGTCGGCAACGGCGGCGTGCTGCGCGCCGGCACCCCGCACGAGATCGCGACCGAGGTGTCGGTCAACACCGCCTACGGGGTGGAGCGCGTGGT
>BADC01000085.1 GCA_000333435.1 Corynebacterium-like bacterium B27
GGCGCCGGACCTTCGCGGAGTCAACCCCCTGCAGAGGATCTGGAGGGATTCGGCCACGATCGCCCGCCATGCGTTCACGCTGCCGGAGATCAACTACGAGGTGTACGGGAAGGCACTGCTCGGCATCGAGGAGCAGCCCCTCCCGCTGATCTGAATCCCGCAGTCATTCGGGGCTCGCGTGGCAAGCGGGCCGCCCTATTCATACAAGCCGACACACAAGGAGAGACGCATGACACAGGTACTGGACAACCCCGCTGTAGGGATCGCGGAGCGGGGGCTCGTCATCGGAGACGCTCGCGTCACGCGGACCGGCGGCGGCACCCGCGAGATGGTCTACGCGGGCACGGGAGAGGTTCAGGCCGAGATGCCGTGGGCCTCGACCGCGGAGATCGACCAGGCCGTGGCCGCCGCGAAGGCCGCGCTTCCCGTCTGGCGCGCCACCTCACCGGACACGCGAGGCCGAATTCTCCACCGACTCGCGGAGATCCTCGAACGCGATGCCGAACGCCTGGGCGAACTCCTCGTCCGCGAGAGCGGTCGCACCATCACGGAATCCGTGCAGGAGGTGCACCAGGCCGCCAGCTGGACGCGGTACTTCGCGGGCTGGACGGACAAGCTGGACGGGCGCGTCGTGCCGACGCAGGCCGGTGTTGAAGGTCTGAACTACGTCGTGTACGAGCCCTACGGCGTGGTCGCCGTGCTTCCCCCGTACAACGTGGGTTTCCTCAGCCAGGGCATGAAGACGGCTCCCGCTCTGGCGGCCGGCAACACGGTGGTCGTGAAGCCTTCGGATCTCACTCCGTTCACCGCCGTGGCCTTCGCCGAAGCAGCGCTGGAAGCGGGGATGCCGCCCGGTGTGCTGAACGTGGTCACCGGTGGTCCCGTGGAGGGGGACTACCTGGTTCGGCACCCTGACGTGGCGAAGGTCACGTTCACGGGTGGTACCCCGACGGCACGAAAAATCCTCACCGCAGCTGCGGATCTGAACAAGCCGGTGACCCTCGAGCTGGGCGGGAAGGGAGCGAACATCGTCTTCCCGGACGCCGATCTGGACAAGGCGGCCCCGTTCGCGCTCGTCGTCGGCGCTCTCGCCGCAACGGGTCAGGGCTGCATTCTCGGAACACGCCTGTTCGTGCACGACGACATCTATGACGAGATGGAACAGCGTCTGATCCAGCTGTCCTCCTACTTCCAGGTAGGCGATCCGCTGAATCCGGAAACGCGGCTCGGTGCTGTCGTGTCGGAAGGGCACCGAGAGCGGATCATGGGTGTCATCGACCGCGCGAACGCAGAAGGAGCCGGCCGACTGGTCTTCGGCGGCAACCGAGCAGACCGCGATGGCTACTTCATCAATGCCACGCTGTTCGGCGACGTGGACAACGACAGCCACCTGGCACAGGAGGAGGTCTTCGGCCCGGTGCTCTCCATGCTGCGGTTCAGCACCGAGGAGGAAGTGATCGCCAAGGCGAACAACATCCAGTACGGTCTCACGAACTACATCCAGACCCGAGACGTGTCCCGCGCACATCGCGTGGCCGCTCAGCTGGAATCCGGAACGGTGAGCGTCAACGGCATCAGTGGCCTGAGCCCCGCCGCCCCGTTCGGTGGCGTGAAGCGCAGCGGAATCGGGTCCGAGGGTGGCTACAGCGGCATCATGGAGTTCGTGCATCCGAAGAGCATCTTCATCGGCAACTGAGACGCTCCCCGCAAACGCGGGTGCCGTGGACTTCATCCACAGCACCCGCGTTTTCACACCGGCTTGGAACGATGGACGAAGAACCGCACACGGTCCGGCCAGCGCTGCCCCTCGACCGAGCCGCTCCGGATGGCCTCGGCCACGGCGTCGAGCACGGCGGAGTACGCCTCGAACTCCGACTCGGGCGGAACGATCGGCTCCTGGTCGTCAAGCGTCGTGAGTTCGAGTTCCAGCGCGATCTGCGCGAAGGATCGAACGACGTCGGAGGGGTCGAGCACATCGAGCAAGCCACGGTAGAGGCTCACGCACGTGCTGCGAAGAAGCTCGGCGTCACGCTGCTCGCCGGCCTTCGTGGCCTCGTCCACGTATTCGAGGAGCCGTGCGCCGTCGACCGCGGTGAGACCCTTCACGGCACGCTCGAGAACCAACGGAAAGAGTGCGGTCTGAATGTCGTCGATATCGCGGGCGCTCATTCCGTGATGGACATTGCCCACCACTTCCGTGCGCAGGCGGTCGAGCGGCGACTGCTCCGCGACGAAGATCCCCCCACCCGGCCCGCGGCGAACGGTCACCACGCCCTTGGACTGCAAGAGCCGCAACGCCTCATTGAACGTCCCCACTGAGACGCCGGTTCGCCGCTGCAACTCCTCCTTGCTCCCGAGACGGCGCCCCACCGGCAATGACTTGGCGAGTTCCGCGATCTGCTCGCTCACCAATTCCGCTCGCTGCTTGGGCGGTGCCGTGATCCGCTGCCAGAGCTTGCGCTCCCACGCCGTGTCCTCGCCATCGGGCAGCGTCATTGGGCCAGCACCTCACTCGATCTATCTCCGAGGCAAAAATGCCTCTGGACAAGTCATTCTATCCAACTTATTATCATCATGATGAATATGGGGCATCGTGCACAACCTCCTCGCGGCGGTCGGCGTGACCGAGGGTCCGGCGCTCCTCACCGACAACACCGCGCTCGGCGTGTCCTGGTGGGACTGGCTCTCGGGCCCCTCGGTCGCGATGTCGGCGTTCGTGCTGATGGCCGTCTTCACCACCAGCGGAACCTTCATGCTGCTGTTCATCGCCGCCCTGCAGAACCTGTCCGGCGAAGTGCAGGAGGCCGCCATGATCGACGGGGCCAACGGCTGGCAGCGCTTCTGGCGCGTCACCCTGCCTCAGCTGCGGCCGACCCTGTTCACCGTGCTCACGCTCGGTCTCATCGGCACCTGGCAGGTCTTCGACCAGATCTACACCGGAACGCAGGGCGGTCCCGGCAAGACCACCGTGACCCCCGCCTACCTCTCCTACACCTCGGCGTTCGAGAGCCAGCAGTGGGGGCGCGGCGCGGCCATCGCATTCGTGCTCTTCGTGATCATCGTGCTGTTCACCATCCTGCAACGCTTCATCCTGCGCGACCGGAAGGTGTCACGACGACGGATGCGCGCCTATGCCATCGCCGCCACTCCGAAGGAGGCGGGGCGATGACTACCCTGGCGCGCCGCCGCACCCCGCGCGCGATCGCGGCCTCGTCGATCGTCTACGCCCTCCTCGTGGTCATCGCGATCATCTACATCTTCCCGTTCCTGATCAACGTGGCCACCTCGTTCAAGACCGACGCCGAGGCCGCCAGCGATCCGCTGTCGCTGATCCCGCAGACCTGGACCACGACGGCCTACGCGCGCCTGTTCCTCAACTCCGACTTCCCGACCTGGTTCGCCAACTCCGCGGTCGTGACGATCTTCGTGACGGCCGGTCGCGTGTTCCTCGACTCGCTCGCCGGTTACGCCCTCGCCCGCCTGCATTTCCGCGGCCGGGGGATCGTGTTCGCCGGACTCATCGCCGTGATGGCGGTGCCGGCCGTGGTGCTCCTCATCCCCAAGTTCCTCGTGATCAACCAGCTCGGCATCTACGACAGTTACGCCGGCATGATCATCCCGCTGCTCGTCGATGCCGCTGGCGTGTTCATCATGAAGAACTTCTTCGAGTCGATCCCGGCGTCGGTCGAGGAGCAGGCGCGCATCGACGGAGCCGGCACCTTCCGCATCTTCTGGTCGGTCGTGCTGCCGATGGCCCGGCCCGCGCTCATCACCATCATCATCCTGTCGTTCCAGGGCTCGTGGAACGAGCTGTCGCACTTCATCATCTCGACGCAGTCGCCCGACCTCACCACGCTCACGAAGGGCGTCGCGTCGCTCGCCTCGGGGCAGCTCAGTCAGGGCACGCAGTATCCGCTGAAGCTCGCGGCCGCCGCGATCATGACCATCCCGGTCGCGGTCATGTTCTTCATCTTCCAGCGCCGCATCATGAACGCGAGCGAAGGGGCGGTGAAGGAGTGACCGCGCCGGTTCCCACCATCGCCGCCGCCTGCGGCGGCTCGAACCCGGGGCGCTGGTCGTTCCATCCGCTGCGGACGCGTGCATCGCCGGCACCCCGCCGTTCCCGTCTTCGCCCGACCGACCAGGAGTCGTGACCATGTCCCATCCTCTTCAGCCCCTCCTCAGCGACGCGACCGTCGTCCTCGCCGCGCCCACCCAGGCCTGGTCGGCGTCGTCGGGCGCGATGACCGAACCCATCCACGGCATCTACCACTCCGACGCCCGCGTGTTCCGCGGTCTGTCGGTCACCGTGGGCGGGTGGGCACCCGAGGCGATCTCGAGCGCCACGACGGATGCGACGACCGTCGTCGTCACCTCCCTGGTGCGCAACATCGACGACCGTGGTGCCGATCCGCGGGTGCGTCTGGATGCCCGCCGTGAGGTCGCGCCCGGGCGGCTCAGCGAGACCTACGCTC
>BADC01000084.1 GCA_000333435.1 Corynebacterium-like bacterium B27
GGCGGACCTCCGCTGCTGTTCGAAGGCTTGTTGAATTTGTTGGTGCCAGTTGATTGCTGCCGAACCTACCAGACTCGGTTCACGAGATCGAGGTGGCCTTCCCGGCGGCCTCGACCCGGGCATCCGGAACCCGCACCCGGTGCTCGCCGAACACCCACACCCGGTAGAGCACGAAGCGGAACACCGCACCGAGCGCCAGGCCGATCACGTTGCCGGAGATGTTGTCGGCGAGCAGCGACGTGAAGTGCAGCACGTAGTGCGAGAACCACAGGCAGGCCAGGCCGATGCCCATTCCCGCGATGCTCACCGCGAAGAACTCGATGCTCTCGCGGAGCATGTCGGCGCGGCGGCGCTCTTTGAACGTCCAGTACCGGTTGCCGAGCCAGTTCACGAGGATGGCGAGGGCGGTGGAGATGAGTTTCGCGATGACCGGGCCCTCGTGCATGTGGGACGGATCCATCACGGTGGTGCGCAGGAGGTTGAAGACCCCCACATCCACGACGAAACCGACGCCGCCCACGAGGCCGAACCGCACGAATTCCACAGCGAGAATGCGAAGGCGCGACTTCGTTACGGGCGCACTTGTCATAGCGAGAAAACCGTTCTTACATGTGAACTAGAATACTCCCTCTTCGAGCGGGACGCGGAGCACAACGGCGTTCTCGACACCGCCCGGGAGCTGGGGATCGGATTCGTGCCGTTCTCGCCCCTGGGACGCGGGTTCTTGTCCGGGACATTCACGCGTGCATCCGACCTCCCAGAAGGTGACGCGCGACGCGGCCTGCCGAGGTTCTCGGACGAGGCGATCGCTGCCAACCTCACGATCGTCGAGGCGCTGCGCGTCATTGCTGATCGAAAGGGATGCACGACAGCGCAGTTGGCACTCGCCTGGCTGCTGGCTCAGGGGACGGTGCCGATCCCGGGGGACGACCAAGCGATCGCGTCTCGAGGAGAACGCCGGGGCCGCCGAGATCGAACTGACGCCAGAGGACCTCAGTGAGATCGACGACGCTTCTCCGCACGGCGTCGTCACCGGTGCTCGCAACACGCCGCAGGGTCTCGCCGCCGACCGGCTCTGACCATCGAGAGGAGAAGGGGTGCGGGGCGCGCGGAGAGCGGCCCCGCACCCTTTTTCTTGACTGGGACGGGCTTGACACCTGCACATCACGATGGATATTCTCAACGCATTCATTATGATCTTTTGCGAAGGAGCAAAACGTGACCACCACCGCTACCGAGCTGACTGAGTCAGGGGCATCGACGTCGACCTCGTCCGCTGAGCGAGCGGACGAGGTACTCGCCAGGATCGCTGAGATCAGTCCACTCCTTGCCAAGAACGCCGTCGACGAGGAGAAGGAACGGCGGCTTTCGGATGAGACCGTCGCGGCGCTGACGGAGGCGGGCGCGTTCCGCATGGTCGTCCCGCTGCGCCTCGGTGGTCTCGAGCTGGACATCGCCGATCAGGTGCGCGTCATCGCGGCCATCGCGGAGGTGAACGGCAGCGCGTCGTGGGTCACGGTCCTGTACAACCAGGCAGGCTTCGGGGTTGCCACGGATAGCGAGGAATCCCAGAACGAAGTCTTCGGCGCCGATCCCGACGCCCGCGTGGTGGGCACGCTCACCCCGTCAGCGCAGGCGCGTCCTGTCCCGGGCGGCTGGCGCGTCTCCGGCCGCGCCTACTACAACACGGGCAGCGCGCACGCGACGTGGGTGACCGTGAGCTCCTACCTCCTCGACGAAGACGGTCACGTCGTCGGCGCCGGAGGCCTCCGCACCCCGATTGAAAACGTCACCATCGAAGATGTCTGGTTCGTCGCCGGCATGCGAGCCACCGCGAGCAACTGCGCCGTCTGGGACGACGTCTTCGTCCCCGACCACCAGATGGTGCGGTTCGAGAGCACTCTGAACATGGACTACGCGACGCCGTTCAAGGACGAGACGGTCTACCAGATCCCCGTCACGACACAGCTGCTCATCACCATGATGGCGCCCCAGCTGGGCTTCGGCCGGGCTGCTCTGCGCCTGGTCATCGAGAAGTCGCGTAAGGGCATCGCCTACACGCACTACGAGGTTCAAGCCGAGTCGGTCGCGTTCCAGCTGCAGATCGCCCGCGCCGCGACCCTCGTGGAGACGGCGCAGCTGCACGTCGAGCGCGCGGCACAGCTCGCGAAGGAGTGGTCCTCCTCAGGTCACATCCCGACAGTCCTCGAGCGCGGCAAT
>BADC01000083.1 GCA_000333435.1 Corynebacterium-like bacterium B27
ATCAGCTGAAAGGACTCCCGTGCACCTCGCATTCATCGACGCCATCCCCAAGGCGGAACTGCACCTGCACATCGAGGGCACGATAGAACCCGAGCACGCCTTCCGGATGGCGGCGCGCAACGGCGTGACGCTGCCCTGGGCCGACGCCGGTGCGCTCGCCGCAGCCTACGACTTCGCCGATCTGCAGTCGTTCCTCGACGTCTACTACGCGGTCACCGCCGTGCTGCAGACGGCGGAGGACTTCACGGAGATCGCCGACGCGTACTTCGAGCGCGCGGCGCGTCAGGGGGTGCGCCACGCCGAGATCTTCTTCGACCCGCAGTCGCACACGAGTCGCGGTGTCGACATCGGAGTCGTGATCGGCGGATTGTGGGCCGCGGTGTCGACGAGTGCGGAGCGTCACGGCGTCACGAGCGCGCTCATCCTGTGTTTCCTGCGCGACCGCGGTGCCGACGAAGCGGCGCAGACCCTGGAGAGCGCCGTTCCCTTCCTCGACCGGGTGGCGGGCGTGGGGCTCGACTCCGCGGAGGTCGGCTACCCGCCGGCTGCGTTCGAGCAGGTCTTCGCGCGGGCGGCCGAGCTCGGACTACGCCGCGTGGCGCACGCGGGCGAAGAGGGGCCGGCCGACTACGTCTGGCAGGCGCTCGACCGGCTGGGCGCCGAACGGATCGATCACGGCGTGCGATGCCTCGACGACCCCGCCCTGGTGGCGCGCCTCGTGGCCGAGCGGGTGCCATTGACACAGCGCCTCTGCTGCTTGGTCGGGCGTCCTACCGGTTATGTCTCTGAGGTTACTCATCACGCGCTTCCTCTCTTTTCATCAAAATACATTACTTAGCTGAGTTCGCCTCTCAGGATGCCGGCTGTTTCTGTCATAATCCGCCGCACGTTTTCTGTGTCAAGGTGGCCCTCGTCATCGGGCCTGTGTTCACTGAACACCACGTCCATAGCGAAGACCCCGATTAATCTCCCATCGGGTCGGACAATGGGTACAGCAATCACTTCGGCGTACTTCGAGGCGACAATCCCGAATTCATGAAAGCTGAAGTTCTGCCGCTGCGTCTCGGGTAAGAGTCGGAATTCGTCCTCTGTATGCCGTCGAGAACGACCCC
>BADC01000082.1 GCA_000333435.1 Corynebacterium-like bacterium B27
CGAGGCCACCGCCGTCGGCAACGTACTCGTGCAGGCGCGCGCTCAGGGGCTCGTGGCCCGTGACTCCTCGCTCGAGGCGCTGCGCGCGATCGTGGCGAAGACCTTCGCGCCCGTGCGGTACACCCCCACCTCGCACTGAGCCGTCCGAGACTCGGCGCAGAACGGGCAACGGGCGCGTTTTCGACCGGTTTGCGACGAGTGGCGGTCGCAGCTCGCGGGTAGGGTGGCGGCGTGGGTGCGGGAGCGGCGGAGCGGTCGGATGCGACCGGCGCTACGGGCGCGACGCCGGTCGTGAGCCGGGGTGTGCTGTTCCCTGAGGAGTCGGCAGCCTTCGTGCGGCTCGCACGTTACCGGCCGAGCGACGACCTCGCGGGGCTGGTGCGGCACTACTGGATTCCACGCTGGAGCCTGCCCACGGGGCGGTCGCACGAGGAGCTGCTGCTGCAGTACGCGACCTGCAACCTCGTGGTGAGCGACGAGTACGCCGCGCTGTTCGGCCTCGCCCGCGGGGTGGGGTCGCGCACGCTCACGGGCACGGGATGGGCGTTCGGCGTGATGCTGCAGCCGGGGACGGCGCGCATCGTGCTCGACGCGGACGCGGGCCCCAACGCGGGCGCGGGCCCGGACAGCGGCGCCGGCGGCGACGGGGGCGGCGGCGTTCGGCCGAGCGGGGCGGATGCACGGCCGAAGCGCACCGTCGCGAGCCTGTCCGACGCTCCCGAGCCGATCGCCGGGCTGGTGCCGGGGGCGGTCGAGGTGACGGCGCGCATCCGCTCGCTCCGGGACGACGACACGGGCATGATCGCAGCCTTCGAAGCCTGGCTGCGCGGGCTGCGGCTGGACGAGGGGCGAGGTGCCGTCATCAACGACGTGGTGCGGGCGGTGGAGTCGGAGCCGGGCATCCGCAGCGTCGAGGAGCTCGCGGCGCGGTTCGGGCTCGGGGTGCGGAGCCTGCAGCGGCTCACCGCCGAGTTCGTGGGCATGAACCCGAAGTGGCTGCTGCAGCGCCAGCGGTTGCAGGATGCCGCGGCGCGGCTGCGCGAGCATCCGCCCGCCGCCCTCGCCGAACTCGCCGCCGAACTCGGCTACGCCGACCAGGCCCACTTCAGCCGTGACTTCACCAGGGTCGTCGGGCTGGCTCCCGGCGAGTACTCACGGCGGACTCAGGTCGATTCCGGGCGGAACGTGTCAGAATTGCCGAACCAGAAGGTGCAGGCAGAATGAAGATGGACCGCAAACGAAAATCGTCAGTTACCACCTCCGCAAGCACCACGCCAGCGGTGAGCTGCGCGATCTCAGCCGGCTCTACGACGTCGACGTCATGGGCCTCCAGGAATGCGACACCGAAGACATCCCGGAGCGGATCGACCACCTCGTGCTCGCCGACTCCACGAAGACCAATCGGCTCGGCCTCGCGGTGTACTACCGCGACGAGCGCTTCGACCTGCAGGCCACCCGGGTGTTCGCGCTCCGCAAGTCGATGCACGACCGCGTGATGGCGCCGGCGCACGAGCGGCTGCTCGCGGCGAAGCTGTTCGACAAGGAGATCGGCAAGGAGATCCTCGTGGGGTCGTTCCATGCGGCGCCGCTCACCGCCTCGAACTCCCTGCGACGCAAGCAGATCGCGGCCGCCCACAGCGCGTTGCGCGTGATGGGGCCGGGCCTGCCGACCGTGATGGTGGGCGACTACAACTACCCGTGGTTCCGCGCGAACCTCTCGGAGCGCATGGAGGAGTCGGGCTACCTGCTCTCGTTCAGCGACAAGCCCACTTACGCCCGGTACAAGTACTTCAAGGGCCACTTCGACTTCGTGACGAGCGCCCACACCCGCATCGACTCCATCGACACGCTGCCCCAGGGCCAGAGCGACCACCTGCCGATCCTGGTGCGGGCGGGCGTCGAGGACTGACTCGGGCGGGCTGACTAGGGCAGGCCGACTAGTGCGGGCCGACTAGTGCGGAGCGCTGTCGTAGTGCTCCTGACGTTCTGAGACGGCGTCGCGGTTGAGCTCGGCCCACTGCTTGAGCTGGCGCACGGTGCCGTGGAGCGACAGGCCGAGCGGAGTCAGCTCGTAAGAGACCGTGACGGGAACGGTGGGCGTCGCCGTTCGGGTGACGAGCCCGTCGCGCTCGAGGTGC
>BADC01000081.1 GCA_000333435.1 Corynebacterium-like bacterium B27
AGGTGCTTGAGTTCGGGCCGAGTACGGGCTGCCCGTCGCCATCAAGGCCGCGTTCGGCGGCGGCGGCCGCGGCCTCAAGGTCGCCCGCACCCTCGAAGAGGTGCCCGAGCTGTTCGAATCGGCGACCCGGGAGGCGATCGCGGCGTTCGGCCGCGGCGAGTGCTTCGTCGAGAAGTACCTCGACCAGCCGCGGCACGTCGAGACCCAGTGCCTGGCGGATGCCCAGGGCAACGTCGTGGTCGTCTCCACCCGCGACTGCTCCCTGCAGCGCCGGCACCAGAAGCTCGTGGAGGAGGCCCCAGCGCCCTACCTCACCGAGGAGCAGACGCGGTTGCTCTACGAGTCATCCAAGGCCATCCTGCGCGAGGTCGGGTACCTCGGCGCCGGTACCTGCGAGTTCCTCATCGGCAAAGACGGCACCGTCTCGTTCCTCGAGGTGAACACGCGGCTGCAGGTGGAGCATCCGGTCTCCGAAGAGGTCACCGGGATCGACCTCGTGCGCGAGCAGTTCCGCATCGCCGAGGGCGGCACGCTCGACTACGACGACCCGGCACCGCACGGGCACTCGTTCGAGTTCCGCATCAACGGGGAGGACCCGGGCCGCGGCTTCCTGCCCTCGCCCGGGCCGGTGCACGTCTTCAGCGCACGTTGTCCTCGAGCACCCGCCACGCGCCCTTCTCGTCGCGGATGAGGTCGATCCCCGACACTTGGATGCGCACGTTGTTCGGCGAGACGATACCGGCGGCCTCGCGATGGAAGTGGTTCGACGAGCTGATCAGGCCGGCCGGGATGACACCGTCGCGTACGGCGGCCTGCGACCCGTAGATGTCGGCGAGGAAGGCCTCGAGGGCGCGCACGCGCTGCTTGACCCCGGCCTCCACATCGACCCACTCCTGCTGCGCGATCACGCGCGGGACGGCGTCGAGCGGGAACGGCCGCTCCTCACCCGCGAAATCGAAGGTCACGCCCTGGGCGAGGTAGGAGCTCGCGAGCGCATCCGTGCGGCCGCGCAGCTCCTCTTGCGTCATGCGCGCCAGCGCGGTGTAGATGTCCTTGTAGGCCTCACGCGCCTCGACCGGGTCGTGCGACTTCGGTTCGGGGAACATCTCGTCCCACGCGGGGGCCGCGCCTCGCCGCGTCCGCGGCATGAGGGTGGCGCCGTAGCCGTCGAACAGGTCAACCATGCGGGCGAGCCTACAGCGGCGGTGTTGCGGCGGTGTTTCCGAGTTCTGCGGCGAAGTGCCTCACGGGCCCGCCGTCGATTCGCGAACGATCAATTCGGGCTGGAAGACCACGTGCCGGTAGTCGGTGGTGCCGGGCTTCTCGATCTCGGCCATCAGGAGTTCCGTCGCCGTGCGGCCCATCTCCCACGCGGGCTGACGGATCGACGAGATCGGGATGGCCGCGTTCGCCGCGAACGAGATGTCGTCGTACCCGATGAGCGCGATGTCGTCAGGCACCCGCACCCCGGCGTGCGTCAACGCTTGCAGCGCCCCGAGCGCGATCAGGTCGTTCGCCGCGAACACCGCATCGGGACGCTGGGCCTTGGGCAGAGCGAGCAGCTGCTCGACTCCGAGACGTCCTGCCTCGGCCCGCATCGAGTCGAGCTCCAGCACGCGCACCGGGCGCGCATCCCGTTCGCGCGCAGCGTCCTGCGCGCCGCCCGCGCGCTGAGCAACCTGCACGATGGCGCGGGTGCCACCGACGAAGGCGAGGCTCGTGCGCCCGGTGTCGAGCAGGTGCTCGGCCGCGATCTGGCCGCCCCGGTAGTCGTCGACCGAGACCGACGAGAAGCTCCGCGCGTTCTCGTGCCGGTCGACCAGCACGACCGGCGAACCGCGTTCGCGCAGCCGCTCCAATCGGGCGAGCACGTCGCCGACGGGGGTGATGAGAAGGCCCGCCACGCGCTGCTCCTCGAACAGGTCGAGGTAGGTGAGTTCGCGCGCCGCGCTCTCGCCGGTGTTGCCGAGGATGAGAGAGCGGTTGAAGTCCGTGAGGGTGTCCTCGACTCCCCGCGCGATGTCGGTGAAGAACGGGTTGCTGACATCGAGCACCATGATGCCGACCGTGCGGCTCTGGCCGACCCGCAGTTGGCGGGCGGCGTCGTTGCGAACGAAGCCCAGCTTGTCGATGGCCGCCTGCACCCGCTTCGCCGTCTCCGGCGCCACGGGCTTCGACTGGTTCAGCACGTTCGAAACCGTTCCCACCGACACTCCGGCGAGCGCCGCGACGTCACGCACGTTAGCGGTTGCCATTCACACCTCACTGTGGCCGAGACGGTGTCGTTGCGACGCGGAGCCACTCGAATTCGAACGTTTCACGACAATAGCGCGCCAGCGCCACCGTTGACGAGTGCGGACCCCATGTCGTAGATTGTGGGTTCGTCGTTATAACGTTTCACCAGCCTGTCCACCGTCGGCCAGGCCCCACCCGATGAGGGGAACCCGATGCAGCGCGTGTGCTTCCAGCTCCAGGTGAAGCCTGAGCACATCCCGGAGTACACCCGCCGGCACGCGGCGATCTGGCCCGAAATGGCTGAGGCGCTCGCCGCGAGCGGCTGGCACAACTACTCGCTGTTTCTGCGCCCAGACGGCCTGCTGATCGGGTACTTCGAGACGCCGTCGCTGGAGGCGGCACAGGCCGCCATGGCGGCGACCGAGGTGAACGCCCGCTGGCAGGCCGAGATGAGTGCCTTCTTCATCGACCTCGACGGGGCGCCGGATACCGGATTCCTGCAACTGACGGAGATCTTCCACCTCGAGGATCAGCTGGCCTGACCGAGCCCGACCCGCGCAGTGAATCGTTTCATCAGTGCCGCCCGACCACCTCGACCACACGATCGAACACACGAAAGAGATATCCCCCATGGTTCAGTTCAGCGACATCGCTTCCGACCTCGAACGTCAGGCCATCGAGTTGCCGAGCTGGGCGTTCGGTAACTCAGGCACCCGGTTCAAAGTCTTCGGCACGCCGGGCACTCCCCGCACACCGGAGGAGAAGATCGCGGATGCGGCGGAGGTCAACCGCTACACCGGTCTCGCCCCGAAGGTGGCACTGCACATCCCGTGGGACAAGGTGGAGAACTATTCGGCACTGCGCTCCTACGCCAACGACCTCGGCGTCGACCTCGGAACCGTGAACTCGAACACCTTCCAGGACGAGGCGTACAAGTTCGGCTCGCTCACCTCGAGCGACCCGGCAGTCCGGCAGAAGGCCATCGACCACCACCTCGAGTGCATCGAGATCATGCACCTGACCGGCTCCCAGGATCTCAAGATCTGGCTCGCCGACGGCACGAACTACCCCGGGCAGGGCGACATCCGTTCGCGCCAGGACTGGCTCGCCGAGTCGCTCCACACCATCTACGACGCCCTCGGCGACGAGCAGCGTCTGGTGCTCGAGTACAAGTTCTTCGAGCCGGCGTTCTACCACACCGACGTGCCCGACTGGGGCACCTCCTACGCGCACGTCTCCGCCCTCGGCGACCGCGCGTTCGTCTGCCTCGACACCGGCCACCACGCGCCGGGCACGAACATCGAGTTCATCGTGGCGCAGCTGCTGCGGCTCGGAAAGCTCGGCTCGTTCGACTTCAACTCGCGCTTCTACGCCGACGACGACCTCATCGTGGGCGCGGCCGACCCGTTCCAGCTGTTCCGCATCCTGTTCGAGGTGGTGCGGGGCGGGGGCTACGCCGCCGACTCCCCCGTGGCCTTCATGCTCGACCAGTGCCACAACATCGAGGACAAGATCACCGGCCAGATGCGCTCGGTGCTCAACGTGCAGGAGATGACGGCCCGCGCGCTGCTCGTCGACCGCGAGGCCCTGCTCGCGGCCCAGAACGCGAACGACGTGCTGGGCGCGAACGGCATCCTGATGGATGCCTTCTACACGGATGTGCGCCCGCCCCTGGCCGAATGGCGCGAATCGCGCGGCCTCCCGGCCGACCCGATCGCCGCCTTCAAGGCGTCCGGCTACCAGGAGAAGATCGTCGCGGAGCGGGCCGGCGGGGCGCAGGCGAGCTGGGGCGCCTGACCCGCGCCCACAGGTTTGCGGCCCGGGCCCTGGTGGTGGGAGTCCCGGGCCGCAATTCACGGCGACGTGGGACTGGGGCCCCAGTGACGCCCCGCACCGGCGGCGCGAGCGTGCCGTAGGGTCAGTGAGTGGCGAACGACGGATCGGCGGCGGGCGAGGGCGTGCGCGCGGTCCGGCCGCCTGCGGGCTCAGCGCCGGCTCACGCCGAGCAGGCGCGACAGCGCACCGTCGGGGCCGCGGTGCAGCTCGGTACCGAGGTGAGCATCAACCTCGGCTCCGCCCTGGCGGGACTCGTCATCCCGATCGTCGGCGCTCCCATCGTGGTGGCCGCCCGCCAGCTCGTGATGGCAGCGGTGCTGCTCCCCTTCTACCGCCCGAAACGAGCCGAGCTCAGCTGGCGCCGGCTCTGGCCCGCGATCGCGCTCGGCGTCGCACTCGCGGCGATGAACCTCAGTTTCTACCAGGCCGTGCACATCCTCGGCCTCGGCATCGCCGCGACCATCGAGTTCCTCGGCCCGCTCACCCTGGCACTCGTCACCTCCCGCCGGCTGCTCGACGTGATCTGCGCGATCGCCGCCGGAGGCGGGGTCTTCCTGCTCACCGGGTTCGACGGCACCGTCGACGGCTGGGGCATCCTGCTCGCCCTCACCGCTGCGGCGGCCTGGGCCGCGTACATCGTGCTCACCCGCCGCGTCGCCACCCGGCTGCCCGGCCTCGAGGGGCTGACGGTCGGCGGCATCGTGAGCCTCGTCATCCTGCTCCCATTGGCTGCCGCGACCATCGACCCCGGCGCCTTCGACTGGCAGGTCATCGCCCTGCTCGTCGGGGTGGGCATCCTGTCATCGGCGCTGCCCTACAGCCTCGACACCTTCATCCTGCGCCGCATCACCCCGCGCTTGTACGCCATCATCACGGCCTTCGGCCCGGTCGTCGCTGCCGTGTTCGGCTGGCTCATCCTCGCCGAGCAGTTCACCGTGCTCGAGGTCGTGGCGATCGCCATCGTCTGCACCGCCGCCGGCACCGCCATCGCCACCCAGCGCGAGCAGCCGGGCCCTCGGCCATCCGACCTCGCGCGTGCCGCCGAGATCACGCCCTGACAGCAGGCCGAAGGGCACGAATGCGTTGAGCATCCGCTAGCGTCGGCTGTGGACAGGAGAGCAATGGGAGGCGTGCGGTGATCGGCGCGGAACGCCGCGAGCGCCTGCTCGGGCGCCTCGAACAGGACGGCGTCATCCGGCTCGAGGAGACCGCCGCCGAGCTCGGCGTCTCGACCATGACGGTGCGCCGCGACCTCGAGGCGCTCGAGCGTGAAGGCGTCGCGGTGCGCGTGCGCGGCGGTGCGGTCGCCGCCGTGAAGGCCCGCTCGTTCGAGGAGCGCCAGGGGGTCGACGACGCCGCCAAGACCGAGATCGCCCGCAAAGCACTCGACCTCGTGCCGGCGTCGGGCGCGATCGCGGTCGACGCGTCCTCGACCTCCGGCCACCTGCTGAGCCAGCTGCGTCACGCCTCAGACCTGGTCGTGGCCACCAACTCGGCACACAACCACGCCCGTGCCGCCGCCGCGCGGGGCACCCGCGCCATCCTGGTCGGCGGAGAACTCGAACCGCAGACCGACAGCTTCGTCGGACCGATCGCCTGCGCCGCGGCCGGGATGCTCAACTACGACCGCTTCTTCACCTCGGCCTCGGCCGCCGACCTCGAGTACGGCACGAGCGAGACGATCCTCGAGGAGGCCCAGGTCAAACGCGAGATGGTGCGGGCCGCGCGCGAGACCGTGCTGCTCATCAACGCCGCCAAGCTCGGCCGCCGCGCCACCGCGGCCGCCATCCCGTGGGAGCACATCTCAGTCGTCGTGACCGAGCTCGATCCCGCCGACCCCCGCCTGGACGCCCTGCGCCCGCTCGTCGAACTCCGCTGACGCCGAACGTCTCGAATCCGTTCACCGCCGCGTGGTTGACGGGCAGAAACACCGCTGTTAGGTTTTGTGAAGTTCACATGATCTGACATGACCGGAGAACCCATGACCTCCCGCGCCGCTGCCGACCTCATCGCACGGTCGAACCGCCTCGGTTCCGACCCGAAGAACACCAACTACGCCGGCGGTAACACCTCCGCCAAAGGCCTCGACATCGACCCGGTGACGGGCGAGGAGGTCGAGCTGATGTGGGTGAAGGGCTCCGGCGGCGACCTCGGCACCCTCACCGAGAGCGGGCTCGCGGTGCTCCGCATCGACCGTCTGCGCGCGCTGCAGAACGTCTACCCCGGCGTCGACCGCGAAGACGAGATGGTGGCCGCGTTCGACTACACGCTGTTCGGCAAGGGCGGCGCAGCCCCGAGCATCGACACCGCCATGCACGGCCTGGTCGACGCCGCGCACGTCGACCACCTGCATCCCGACTCGGGCATCGCCATCGCCACAGCGGCCGATGGCGAAGCGCTCACCACCACCGTCTTCGGTGACAAGGTCGTCTGGGTGCCGTGGCGCCGCCCCGGCTTCCAGCTCGGCCTCGACATCGCCGAGATCAAGCGCAGCCACCCGGATGCGGTGGGCTGCATCCTCGGCGGTCACGGCATCACCGCGTGGGGCGACACCAGCGACGAAGCCGAGGCGAACTCGCTGTGGATCATCGACACCGCCGCCGAGTACATCGCCGCGCACGGCCGGCCCGAACCCTTCGGCCCGGCCCTCGCGGGCTACGGTGCCCTCCCGGCGGCCGAGCGACGCGCCAAGGCCGCTGCGCTCGCGCCTACGATCCGCGGGCTCGCTTCCACCGACAAGGCACAGGTCGGCTCGTTCACCGACGCCGAGGTCGTGCTCGACTTCCTGGCTTCCGCCGAGCATCCGCGGCTCGCCGCTCTCGGCACGAGCTGCCCCGACCACTTCCTTCGCACGAAGGTCAAGCCGCTCGTGCTCGATCTGCCGGCCGACGCCTCCGTCGAGGAGTCGATCGCCCGCCTGAAGGAGCTGCACGCCGAGTACCGCGCCGACTACGCCGCCTACTACGACCGCAACGCCACCCCCGGCTCCCCCGCCATGCGCGGCGCCGACCCGGCGATCGTGCTCGTGCCGGGCGTCGGCATGTTCTCCTACGGCGCCAACAAGCAGACCGCCCGGGTCGCCGGCGAGTTCTACATCAACGCCATCAACGTGATGCGCGGCGCCGAATCGCTGAGCAGCTACGCGCCCATCGACGAGGCCGAGAAGTTCCGCATCGAGTACTGGGCGCTCGAAGAGGCGAAGCTCCAGCGGCTGCCCAAGCCGAAGTCGCACGCCACGCGCGTCGCGCTCGTGACCGGCGCAGCCTCCGGCATCGGCAAGGCCATCGCCACCCGGCTCGCCGCCGAGGGCGCCTGCGTCGTCGTGGCCGACCTCGACCTGGCGAAGGCCGAGGCGGCCGCCGCCGAACTCGGTGGAACGGATGTCGCGATCGGGGTGCAGGCGAACGTCACCAGCGAGGCCGACATCGAGGCGGGCATCCGCGCCGCCCTGTTGCAGTTCGGCGGGCTCGACCTCGTGGTGAACAACGCCGGGCTCTCCATCTCGAAGCCGCTGCTCGAGACCACCGAGGCCGACTGGGACCTGCAGCACGACGTCATGGCCAAGGGCTCCTTCCTCGTGTCGAAGGCCGCCGCCCGCGTGCTGATCGAGCAGGAGATGGGCGGCGACATCGTCTACATCTCGTCGAAGAACTCGGTCTTCGCGGGCCCGAACAACATCGCCTACTCGGCGACGAAGGCCGACCAGGCGCATCAGGTGCGGCTGCTGGCCGCCGAGCTCGGCGAGCACGGCGTGAAGGTGAACGGCATCAACCCCGACGGCGTGGTGCGGGGCTCCGGCATCTTCGCCGGAGGCTGGGGCGCGAAGCGCGCGGCGGTCTACGGCGTGCCCGAGGAGGAACTCGGCGCGTACTACGCCCAGCGCACCCTGTTGAAGCGTGAGGGGCTGCCGGAGCACGTGGCGAACGCCGTCGCCGTGCTGACGGGCAGCGACCTCACCCACACCACGGGCCTGCACGTCCCGGTCGACGCCGGCGTCGCCGCCGCCTTCCTGCGGGTGACCCCCCCCGCACAATCCTCGCGACCCGTCAGTTTTTGGCCCTATAGTCCGAGTTTCAGGGCCAAGATCGACGGGTCGACAGGAGGGGGCGCGCGATGACCGCAGCGGTTGCCGCCGTCGACCTGGGCGCCACGAGCGGGCGCGTGATGCTGGGCTACGTCGGGCACGACGAGTTGCGGCTCGTGCCCGTCGCCCGCTTTCCGAACAATCCCGTGCGGGTGCCCGACGGGTTGCACTGGAACATCCTCGAGCTCTACCGCAACGTGCTCGCGGGCCTCGGTTCGGCGCTCCGCGACGAGCCCGACGTGCGCAGCATCGGCATCGACTCCTGGGCGGTCGACTACGCGCTGATCCAGGGCGGCCGGATGCTCGGCAACCCGTACCACTACCGCGACGAGCGCACGGCGGCAGGTGTCGACGCCACGCACTCGCTGGTCGGGCCGGCGGAACTGTATGCGGCCAACGGACTGCAGTTCCTGCCGTTCAACACGCTCTACCAGCTTGCCGCCGAGCAACTCGAAGGGTCGCTCACGGCGGCCGAGACGATGCTGCTCATCCCCGACCTCCTCGGCTTCTGGCTCACCGGCGAGCGCCGGGCCGAGCAGACCAACGCGTCGACGACCGGGCTGATCGACGTGCACACGGGTGAGTGGAACGGGGAACTGATGCGGCGCCTCGGCTTGCCGCGCGGCCTCTTCCCCGAGCTGATCGCGCCCGGCTCGACCGTCGGCAGCCTGCTTCCGGCGGTGGCGGCCGAGATCGGCGCCGCCACGGCGCGTCCGGTGCCGGTCAGCGCGGTCGGCTCACACGACACCGCCTCCGCAGTGGTCGCAGTGCCCGCCACAGGTGAGGACTTCGCCTACATCTCCAGCGGCACCTGGTCGCTCGTGGGCGTCGAGCTCGAGCATCCGGTGGTCTCCGACGACAGCCGCGCCGCGAACTTCACCAATGAGGGCGGCGTCGACGGGCGCATCCGCTACCTGCAGAACGTGTCGGGGTTGTGGCTGCTCTCGGAGTCGGTGCGCACCTGGGAACGCGAGGGCGAGCAGATCGACCTGCCGACCCTGCTCTCGGCCGCGGCCGCCGTGACCACACCGGTCGCGGTGTTCGACGCCGCCGACCCGGTGTTCGTGGCGCCCGGAGACATGCCGGCGCGCATCGCGGCGTGGTGCTCAGCACGCGGGGTGGCGGCGCCGCAGAGCCGGGCCGAGGTGGTGCGCAGCATCCTGGAGAGTCTGGCGGATGCCTACGCCCGGCTCCTTCAAGACCGCTTGCGG
>BADC01000080.1 GCA_000333435.1 Corynebacterium-like bacterium B27
GAGACATCGCCGCGAAGGCGGCTACGGCATGGCGGTCGTGACCGCTCTCGTCGCACAGAACACCCACGGCGTGCGGTCGGTGCACGTGCCGCCGGTCTCCTCGCCGCGACCAGGCGCCGGTAGCGGGTGACCAGCCGCGCAGCCAGCTCGCGCTCGGCGTCGCGGATCGACCGCCCCAGGTCGTCGTCGAGCTCGACCGGGAGGTCGACGATGCGCTTGGACGGCAGGTCGGCGGCCACGTCGATCTTGCGGCGGCGCACGATGCCCATGTCGATCACGGCCTCACGTGCTTCGGCGAAGAACCCGGCGTCGGCGGGCGTCAGCCCCACCTCCTCGAGCCGCTCCATCAGCACCGGCGTGGGCTTGGTGCCGTCGATCCAGCCGAGGAACTGCCAGATCGCACGGAAGTCGTCGACGTCGTTGATGAGCGGGGTTCCGGTGAGGGCGATCATCAGCGGGTTGCCGCCGGGCGCGGTGCGACGGATGCGGTCGGCCAGCGCCAGCACGTTCCGCGACCGGAGCGAGGAGAGGTTCTTGATGAAGTGCGCCTCGTCGACGACCATGCCGCGGAAGCCCAGCGTGCCGAGCCAGGATAGGTGCCGGTCGAGCACCTCGTAGTTCACGATCACCACGTCGGCGAACGCATCCAGGTTGTCGCCGTCGCCGTGCACGACGGTGGCGCGGCGGTGCGGGGTCCAGATCTCGACCTCGCGGGCCCAGTTCATCTTCACGACGTTCGGCACCACCGCCAGGAGCGGGTAGGCGTCGGCGACGGATGCGGCGAGGAGCGACTGCGCCGTCTTGCCGAGGCCGGGCTCGTCGGCCAGTAGGAAGGTGCGGTGGCCGGACTGCACGCTCTGCAGGAAGCGGGACTGGTGCACCATGAGCTCGTGCCCGGGGGGCGAGAGCCGGTCGATGGTGGGCGCCTCCGGCAGCTCCATGCTCGCGGCCGTGCCGCCCGCGCCGTACTCGAACGCGCGGTAGAGCGGGCCGAGCAACTCCCAGTTGGCCAGACGCCCCACCGTGCGCGGCTTCGCCGGCGAGAGGTCGGGGGCGAGGAACGGGTTGGCGAGCTGGCGCGACTTCACCGAGAGCGGCACCACCTGGCGCTCGGCGAGCTCCGGCGGCACGACGGTGGCGACCGGGCGCGGCGCTTCGGGCTCCTCGTCGGGGACGTCGTAACCGGCGTCTTCGAGGTACTCGCGCCGCAGCTTGCGGGCCGAGGGCGAGACCGCCGCGTCGTTCTCGAGCAGCGCGATGAGCGAGGTGTCGCGGGCCGCCGTGCGGGCGAGGATCGAGGCGATGCCGTCGAGCCGCTTCAGCTGCTCGGCGCGCTCGGCGTCGGTGAGTGTCGCATCCGTCTTGATCGAGGCACGCTCCTCGCGCATGAGCAGCGCGACGACGAGGAACTTGGTGCGGTTCGCCGGGGCGACCTTGCCCCGCTGGGCAGCCGCCTCGACCTCGCGCACCTTACGGGCGAGGATCGGGATGAGGCCGGTGTTGTCGGCGGTGCGTGTTCGGCGGGTGCCGGACCTTGACATCGTTCTCCTGGGGAGTCGGGGCGGGCCTCCTCTTCGCGGGAGACCACGCGGCCGGTCGATCGGCCGGCACCGGATCGGTGCCGCCGGGACCTGCGGGCAGTTCGAACGAGGGCCTGGGCCGAGCAACGTCAGATGAGTGGCGGTCGGCACGAAGAGCGGGATTCCCCGTCGCCCCACCAGTCTACGCGATTCAGCGCTTCTGATTCACCTTGATGAACAGCCCGCTCGCCACGAACACGGCGGCGCCCAGCACGTGCGCGATCTGCCAGGCGATGAGGGGGAGGTCGATGGGGAGCACCGGGTTCCAGAGCACCGCCATGACGCCGAGCGGGGCGATCCACCACCACTGCTTGGCCTGCCAGGCGAACACGCACATGATGAGGGCGAGGATGCTCACCACGTAACGCGCGATGGTGAACCAGCCGTCGTCGCCGACCACGGCGATGAACGCCAGCAGGGCGATGGCGCCGAGGATGCCCGGGGCGAGGGCGGGGCGGGTGAACGCCGGTGTGGCGTATCGATTGCTCATGTCTCGCCAATCCTACGCGTCGGTCGATATGGTGAAGACATGACACTTCCCCAGGCTGCACCAGGTCCTCAGTTCGCCGGCCCGGAGGGGCTGTGGACCGCGGACCCGGAGGAGTTGGCGGCCCGCCTGTTCGTCGCCGTCTTCGCCGGCCAGGGCGCCGTCCCGCTGCCGCAGAAGGAGGTGTCGGAGGTCTATTCGACGCTCGCCGCCCTCGGCGGCTACAGCCTGCCCGACGTCCGCTCCGGCAACACGCAGCCGCTCGGGCTCACCGTGCAGCTGGCGCAGGAGGCCATTCTCATCTGGGAGCGCGCCACCGTCGCCACGCGGCTGAGTGCGGGCGCAGGTCCCGTGTCGCACACCATCACGATGCTGCGCTTCGGCCCCGGGGTCTTGACCGCCGCCGACCCGGTGGCGGCCCTGAAAGCCCGGCTGCGCTGAGGCCGGGCAGTCGATGACGCGCCCTGCTGCGCTTCAGCTATCGCCCGAGGTCGCCGACGCCCTCGACGCCGGCCGGCCGGTGGTGGCGCTGGAGTCGACCATCATCTCGCACGGGCTCCCCCGCCCCCGCAATCTGGCGGCGGCAATGGAGTTCGAAGAGATCCTGCGCTCGGCCGGAGTGACCCCCGCCACGATCGCGGTGCTCGACGGGGTGCCGCGCATCGGGCTCGACGACGACGGGGTGCGTCGCATCGCGAACGACGACCTGGTGAAAGCCAGCGTGCGCGACCTGCCGATCCTCGCCGCCAAGGGCGCCACCGGCGCCACCACCGTCGCAGCCACGGGGTACCTCGCGGGCCGAGCCGGTGTGCGGGTGTTCGCGACCGGCGGCCTCGGCGGGGTGCACCGCGGAGCGGCCGAAT
>BADC01000079.1 GCA_000333435.1 Corynebacterium-like bacterium B27
TACGTGAACGTGAACGGCGCCTCGGGCTACTTCTCGCACAGTCTGAACGCCTACNGNCANCANGGAAAGCCAGGCGCGGGCGCTNCNNCACGCTCATCGTGCGCGAGCAGTTCATGAACCGCTCCTCGCACTTCTGCCCGCGCGAGCAGCGGCCGTACCGCCCGCGGAGCTGAGGCGATGGGTCGGGTCAGCCCTCGACGGGGGTGTGCTTCGTGTGCGCCGCGATGTGGCCGAGGAGCGCCGCGAGGAGGGTGACGAGCGCGGCGGCGGCGACGCCCCAGCCGATGTGCAGCAGGAGCAAGAGGGCGCCCACCCCGGCGCCCGCGGCGATGAGCACGATCGCGGCCGCGCGGCGGAACCACGGCTGGCCCTTGCCGCCGGCGAGGCGGGAGTCGGCCGCGAAGCCGGTGATGGTGGAGGTGACGACCACGGTCGTGACGTCTTTCACGGCGATGTGCCGCGCGGTCGCCGCCTGCAGCCCCATCGCGGCGGCGAGGAACACGGTCACGACGAGCTCCCACGGCTGCGGCGGCCTGCCGTTCAGCACGAACAGCACCACGGCGAGCACCGCGAGCACGGCACCCACGATGGCGAAGATCACGGTGGTGCGGGTGGTCCAGCCGGCCTTCACGGGGCGCAGCACCCGGCCGCCGATGACGGCGCCGCCCATGAACGCGAACAGGGCGAGCAGCGGGCCGACCCAGGGCAGGTCGTCGGCGCCCGCCAGAGCCATGCCAAGGATGACCACGTTGCCGGTCATGTTGCCCGCGAACACCTTGTCGAGACCGAGGTAGCCGACGGCGTCGACGATGCCGGTCGAGAAGGTCAGGGCGAGCATCAGCCCGAGGTGGAGGTCGTCACGTCGGGTACGGAGTCGGTTGAGCACGGAGGCATCCTGTCTTCGTGGGATCGGGTGGTGAGCGCGTACGTTTCGTGGCTGTGAACGCCGATTTCGGCCGTGCTAACAATGCTCTGAACGCTAGCCCGTGCATCCGTCGCCGTGCAAACGGGCGATAGGTCGGG
>BADC01000078.1 GCA_000333435.1 Corynebacterium-like bacterium B27
GTCGTCGTCGGCGATCACCACGTCGCCCGGCATGCACAGGGCACCGCCGACCGCGACGGGCACGTCGTAGGCCCACGGGAACAGCTCGGTCTGCGAGGCGTAGTGCGGGGTGGTGCCGGTCGACCAGACCGGCAGGCCGAGCTGACGGATGCGCGCCGCGTCGCGGATGCGCCCGTCGACCACGATTCCGGCACCGCCCTTGCGCAGGAAGTACCGCGCGAGGATGTCGCCGATGCAGCCCGAGAACCGGCTGCCGTAGGCCTGGATGACGAGTACGTCGCCCGGCTGCACCTGCTCGAGCACCGCCCAGAGCGCGGTGTGGCGCTCGACGTACTCCTGGCCGAGCCCGGAGGCGAGATCCTCCCGCTGGGGCATGAACTGCAGGGTGATGGCCGAGCCGACGACCCGCTGCCCGGGGGTGAGCGGAACCGGCCCGTCGACGTACGAGCGGGAGATGCCCATGCCGTGCAGCTTCGCACACGCCGTCGCCGAGGTGATGGTGTCGAAGCCGGCGATCGTCTCGGCGTCGGTGCGACGGTAGGCCGCACCGCGCACGGGGAGAGCGAAGCACCAGGTCCCCGGCGAGATCGACGGGGTCGGAGCGGAGCAGTTCGACGACCCGATCGGACTCCGTCACCATGCGCGCCTCCTCGTCACCCAGCACAGCCTACGGGCGGGGCCGGCAGAGGGAATCCTTTTCTCGCAGTCAGAAGACTCTCGCGGCGGCGCCATCGCGCGACCACCCTTGGAACGGACCAGCGAAGGAGCCAGGAGTGAAGATCACACGGTACGGGCACGCGACCCTCCTCGTCGAGGAGGCCGGCATGGGCATCCTGATCGACCCGGGCAGTTTCACGCTGGCGGAGGCGTTCGAGCTCACGGGGCTGGCGGCCGTGTTCACCACGCACGAGCATCCGGACCACTTCCAGCCTGAGCGTCTCGCTGGGCTCGCCGCGGCCAACCCCTCCGCGACCCTCTACGGCGCCCCACCCGTTGTCGACGCGATCACCGCGGCGGGACTCGAGGCCGTGGAGTTGCACGAGGGCACGCCGGTCACAGTGGGCCCGTTCACGGTGCAGCCAGTCGGTGCGATGCACCAGGAGGTGCATCCACGGATGCCGCGCATCGAGAACGTCGGCTTGCTGATCTCCGCGGGTGCCGGGCCGCGGCTGTTCCACCCCGGCGACAGCTACGAGTCGGTGCCGGAGGGGGTCGACATCCTCGCCGTTCCGATCTCCTCTCCGTGGGGGCGGCTGGGCGAGACGGTCGACTTCGTGACGGCGGTCGCGCCGGGAACGATGTTCCCCATCCATGACGCGCTGCTGAGCCCTGCCGGCCGGGGGCTGTTCTGGTCGTGGGTGCCGATGCTGGTCGGCGACGGGGTGGCGGCGCTCGATCCGGGTCCGCTCGAGACGCTCGAGTTCTCCTGACCCCCCACTGCTGCGTGATCAGTTCGACTGGGTGAACACCCGCGAGAATTCGTCCGCGTCTTCGGGAGAGTTCATCACCTCGATGAGCGTCGGAGCGTCGCCGGCGAACGCCTCCTCGAGCGCGTGCCGCAGCTCGGCGGGGGTCGATGCGCGAACACCGGCGAGCCCGAGACTCCGCGCGAAGGCGGCGTGGTCGATGGTGGGCTCGGTGAACAGCCAGCCGAACTCCTTCTCGGCGTCCGCGAGCGGACTGCCGCCCACTCGGGCGAGGGCGCCGATGTCGCGCCAGCCCCCGTTGTTCAGCACGACGAACACCACCGGCAGGTGCAGCTGGGCGGCCGCGAAGATCGCGGTGGAGGAGAACATGAAGCCGCCGTCGCCGAGCACGGCGACGACGCGCGCATCGGGCCGGGCGAGCTGGATGCCGATTGCGGCTGGCCCGCCCCAGCCTTGCGCGCTGGCTTTGCTGGAGATGCCGAAGAAGGTGTCGGGATCGTCGATCGGCAGTAGGTCCTCGAAGAAGGGCTCGCCCGACGCGCAATGGTTGACGAGGATCGCGCCCTCGGGCATCGCCTCAGCGATCTCGGTGACGATGCGCCCGATCGCGAGCGGCGACTCGTCGAATCGGATGGCGCGGATCTCCTCGTTGCGCGCGGCCAGTGCATCGTGGCGCGCCCGTGCCGACGCCAGCCCGGAATGGCGCCGCGCATCCGGGATCGGATCGGCCGCGAGCGCAGCGGTCACGGCGGTGAGGGTCGGCTCCGGCAGCCCGAGTACCGCGAGATCCGGGCGCAGCTGGCGGGTGAGCAGCAGGGGGTCGGCGCTCACGACCACGACGGTGGCGGCGCCGAAGTCGACGGGCGCGGTCAGACCAGATTCGGTGAGTTCGACCCCGAGCAGCAGCACGAGGTCGCTCTCGACGACCAGCGAGCGGTTCGCGCCGAGCTTGCCGACGAATTGCGGATGCGTCGTCGGGAAGCCGGGGTCCGAGATCTTGTCCTCGCTCAGCACCGCTCCGCCGAGGGTCTCGGCCAGGGCGACCGCCGCGGCCACGCCGCCATAGCGTGCGAGCTCGCTGCCCGCCACGATCAGCGGCCGCTCGCTCTTCCGGAGCGCATCCGCGAGTCGCGACACGGCGCCGGGCGCCGCGCCGAAGCCGGAGAGCACGTCGACGGGAGCGATTCCTGCGGTCGTGTCCGCGGCCTGCTCGAGCCAGACATCCATCGGGAAGGCGAGGTGCACCGGGCCGAAGGGTGGCGTGTTCGCGATCTGGAAGGCACGCTCGACGAACTCGGGGATGCGGTCGGCGCTCGGCACCTCGGCGCTCCACTTCGTGAACTGGCCGCTCATCTCGGTGACGGCGCGGGGCACCGCAGCGTACTGGTCGCGGCCCTCGAGACGGCGGCTGGAGGTGGTGCTCGTGAACACCAGCGGCACGCCGTCGGCCCACGCGGTGGTGACGGCCATCATGCCGAGCGCGGTGCCGGAGGCGTGGTAGACGTTGACGAAGGCCGCCGAGCGATTCGCCCG
>BADC01000077.1 GCA_000333435.1 Corynebacterium-like bacterium B27
TGAGTCTGCGCAACAGCTCCGTCGCCGCGGTGATCCGCCCGCGCGAGCAGATCTCCAGCCAGACCCGCCTGGTGGTCGCCGCACTCACCCTGCCCATCCTCGCGGCGATGCTG
>BADC01000076.1 GCA_000333435.1 Corynebacterium-like bacterium B27
CAGCGTGCCCGTGACCGCACGGCCGAGCGGCGTGGTGTTGAAGTAGGTCTTGCCCGCCGAACGGATGTGGAACGCACCGCACGCGAGCGCCACCAGCCCCTCTTCGACCAGCGGGGCACGGCAGTCGATCAGGCGCGCGATCTCGGCGCCGTACTCGCCGGCGCGGCCCGGTACGGCTTCGACGTCGGGCTCGTCCGGCTGCCCCAGGTCGGCCGTGTAGGTGCACGGCACGGCACCCTTCTCGCGCATCCAGGCGACGGCGACGGAGGTGTCGAGACCCCCGGAGAACGCGATGCCGACGCGCTCGCCGACGGGGAGGGAGGTGAGGACCTTGGACATGGGTTCCAGCGTATCGAACCCGCGGCAGCCCAGCGGACGAGAAGCCCGGCGGACGCCTGAGCGGGCGCGACGCCGAGGGGGCGGGCGGTGTCAGCACCTGCCGCCCCCTCGGCGCATCCGCTCAGTCCGCGGTGTCGGCCGTCACGAACTGCGGGTCCTGCACGTCGCTGACCGCCGGCTCGTTCTCGATGACCTTCTGGTCGAACAGCAGATCGATCGTCTTCTGCCAGGTCTCGTCGTTCATCGTGCCGAGGCCCTCGGCCTCGGTGTCGGCGCTGGTGAAGGTGTTGTCGATGTCGGCCTGGATCTGCTCGGTGTAGAGCTCTTCGTTGCCCGCGAGCTGCGGGTCGGAGGCGGCGAGGATTCCCGCGGCCTCCTCCGGGTTGTCGATCGTGTACTTCAGGCCCTTGAGGTAGGCGTTCGTGAAACGTTGCACCAGCTCGGGGTTCTCGGCGATCATCGTGTCGCTCGTGAAGACGCCGGTGCCGTAGGTGTCGTAGCCCCAGTCGGAGCCCATCAGGATGCTCAGCTTGCCGGCGGCCTCCTGCAGGATCGGCACCTCCGCGTCGGTGTAGCACGGCACGGTGTCGACCTGGTCGGTCACGAGATAGCTCTCGTAGGGCGGGCTCACCGACAGCTCGGTGAGCTCGCTCGCGTCGATGCCGTTCGCGGCGAGCAGCGCCTTGTAGAAGACATAGGTCGAGCCGGATGCCTGCACACCGACCGAGAGCCCGCGGAGGTCGTCGGGGCTGTCCAGCGTGAAGCGGTCGGCCTTCGTGCACATGGCCAGCGGCGAGGTCTGGTTGGTGGCTGCGAGCGCCTTCACCGGCACGCCCTGCNGAGCGGCGACGACAAGGGTCGGCAGGTCGGCGACACCGAAGTCGCCCTGACCCTGGCCCACCAGTC
>BADC01000075.1 GCA_000333435.1 Corynebacterium-like bacterium B27
ATGCGCTCGAGCTGGTCGGCCTCGCGCACGCGGCCGACCGCTACCCGCACCAGCTCTCCGGCGGTATGGCCCAACGCGTCTCGATCGCCCGGGCGCTCGCGATGGACCCCGCCATCCTCTTGATGGACGAGCCGTTCGGCGCCCTGGATGCCATCACCCGCGATTCGATGAACGAGACGCTGGCCTCGATCTGGGCCGCCACCGGCAAGACCATCGTCTTCGTCACCCACTCGATCGGCGAGGCCGTCTTCCTCTCCGACACCGTGAACGTCATGGGTGTGAACCCGGGCCGCATCGTCGATCGCGTGGGCATCGAGATCGACCGCCCGCGCCGCGCCGACCTGCTCGACAGCGCCGAGTTCACGAACTACTCGACCCGGCTGCGCGAACAGCTGGTCGTGCCCCAGGATGCGGTGGTCGGCTCGTGAGCGCCGCCATCCAGACCCGCACCATGCCCTCGCCGGCCCCGGCCGGCTCGTCGTGGCGCCTGCGCTGGGCGAAGGTGTGGCCGCCGCTGCTCGTCGCCGTGGTCGTGGTGGTGGGCTGGGAGCTCGCGGTCGACGCCTTCCACGTCTCGAGCTACATCATCGCGACTCCGAGTCAGATCGCCGCCGAGATCGTCTCGAACTGGCAACTGCTCCTCATGAACACCTGGGTCACCACGCAGGAGGTGGTCTACGGCTTCCTCATCAGCATCGTCGTGGGCGTCGCGATCGCGCTGGCCGTGGTGCGCTTTCGCTTCCTCGATCGGGCGTTCTACCCCCTGATCGTGCTGTTCCAGGTGGTGCCGAAGGTCGCGCTCGCCCCCATCTTTATCCTCTGGTTCGGCTACTCGATGACGCCGAAGCTCGTGCTGATCGTCGTGATCGCGTTCTTCCCGATCACCCTCAACATGGTGCTCGGGCTCCGGCGCACCGATGAAGACCTGCTGCTGCTGATGAACTCCGTGGGCTCGAGCAAGAACGAGATCCTTGGCCGCATCCAGGTGCCCACCTCGCTGCCGTACCTGTTCGCGGGGCTCCGCATCGCCATCACGCTGGCGGTCATCGGCGCCGTGGTCGCCGAGTTCGCCGGGTCGCAGAACGGCCTCGGCCATCAGATCCAATTCGCATCGACCCAGCTCGACACGGCCCAGATGTTCGCCGCGCTCATCTTCGTGTCGGTGCTCGGGCTCGTTCTCTACTACCTCGTCGGCCTGGTGGAGTACCTGTTCCGCCGCCGTTTCCCGCACCTCGCGCTCGCCGAGGTCTGACATTCGGTGCGGCGTTCCCGCCGTGCTGCGCACCATCCCTCATCCGCCCCATCACACCGGAGGAACACACCCAT
>BADC01000074.1 GCA_000333435.1 Corynebacterium-like bacterium B27
CGTCGCCGGGGTCGTACTGCAGCACGACAGCGTCGAGCAGCGGACGCCGCCGGCCCAGCAGCCAGGCCGCCTCCTCCGGCGTATCGGCGGCTTGTACGGCGATCGCACCCTGAATCGGCCCGATCGGCGTCACGACCGCACCGGCCTGAGCGGCGAGCGCCTCGGCGTCGGCGACGGCCGGCAGTCCCAGATCGGGCCGGAACCACGACAGGGCGACCCGGTCGAGATCCCAGAGGTGCACGTGCGCGTCGATCGCGCCGGCCGGCTCGGTCACAGCGCGGCCAGTTCCGCCCACAGCTCCTCGGGGATCGCCGCGGTCTCGGCCGCGGCGAACGCGTCCACCTCGGCGGGAGTGCGCGCGCCGACCACCACGGCCTCGACCGCGGGCGCCCGCAGCGGGTAGCGAGCCGCCGCGTCGGCGAGTCGCACGCCGTGCCGCTCGCAGGCATCCTGCAACCGCAGTGCGCGGCTGCGCAGCTCCGCCGACGCCTCGCGGTAGTCGAAGTAGGGGCTGCCGACCGGGTCGGCGAGGATGCCCGAGTTGAACACCCCGGCGGCGATCACGCCGACCCCCCGTTCCGTAGCCGCGGGCAGCAGGGATTCCTCCCCCGTGTGGTCGAGCAGGGTGACGCGGCCGGCGATCATCACGACATCGAGATCGGCCTCGCGCACCAGGCGGGTGAGCGGCTCGGGCCACACCATCCCGGCCCCGATCGCCCGCACGACGCCCTCATCGCGGAGGCGCACGAGCGCCGGTATGGCACCCCGGAGGGCCTCGTCGACGTCGGCGGGATCGTGCAGGTGGAGCAGATCGATGCGGTCGGTGCCGAGGCGCAGCAGACTGCCCTCGACACTCCGCAGCACCCCGTCGGCGCTGAGATCGCCGACGGTGTCGACGCCGGTGCCGCCCACGGCGACCGGCTCGCGGTCGGCGTCCACGATCATCCGGCCCACCTTCGTGGCGATCGAGACGGTGTCCCGGTCGACGCCGGCGCGGGCGAGCGCACGGCCCAGCCGGCGTTCGCTGACCCCGGCGCCGTAGTGCGGAGCGGTGTCGAAGAAGCGGATGCCCCGGCCGAGCGCCGCGGCCACGGTGGCGTCGGCGGCATCCTCCGCCACGTCGTGGTAGAGGTTGCCGATCGGCGCGCAGCCGAGGCCGAACGTCTCGGAGGCGCCGATGGTCGCCGTCAGAGGGCGAACGCCTGCGCGGAACGCCACGCCTCGAACTCCTCTCGCGTGTCGGGGGTGAGGGGGTAGTAGTCGCTGAGCCGCGCACCCTCGTCGAGGCGCAGGCGGCTGAAGGTCTCCCACTCCTCGTGGTCGCGGGCGGCCTCGATCACGTCGCCCGACATCGCCTGCGGCACGATCACGGGCCCGTCGTCGTCGGCGATCACCACGTCGCCCGGCATGCACAGGGCACCGCCGACCGCGACGGGCACGTCGTAGGCCCACGGGAACAGCTCGGTCTGCGAGGCGTAGTGCGGGGTGGTGCCGGTCGACCAGACCGGCAGGCCGAGCTGACGGATGCGCGCCGCGTCGCGGATGCGCCCGTCGACCACGATTCCGGCACCGCCCTTGCGCAGGAAGTACCGCGCGAGGATGTCGCCGATGCAGCCCGAGAACCGGCTGCCGTAGGCCTGGATGACGAGTACGTCGCCCGGCTGCACCTGCTCGAGCACCGCCCAGAGCGCGGTGTGGCGCTCGACGTACTCCTGGCCGAGCCCGGAGGCGAGATCCTCCCGCTGGGGCATGAACTGCAGGGTGATGGCCGAGCCGACGACCCGCTGCCCGGGGGTGAGCGGAACCGGCCCGTCGACGTACGAGCGGGAGATGCCCATGCCGTGCAGCTTCGCACACGCCGTCGCCGAGGTGATGGTGTCGAAGCCGGCGATCGTCTCGGCGTCGGTGCGACGGTAGGCCGCACCGCGCACGGGGAGAGCGAAGTCGGGGTGCGGGAGGGCACCGGGGATGGTCGTCATGCTGATTCCTTCGTGTGGTCGCTCTGGTCGGCGGGGTCGGCAGGGTCGGCGGCGGCGGTCGCGGCTCGATGCCGCGCCCTGGCCGTCGACGGGGCGGTGAGCAGCTCCAGCCGGAGTTCGTGGGCCGGCGGCAGCACGACCTCGATCGCGTCCCCCGCGGTGCTGAGGTGCTCGTCGGTCACGAGGCCGCGGGCGGCGGCGTAGGCGGTGCTCGCACCGGGGTAGTCGAGCCCGGTCTCGGCGCCGTAGCGCACGCCGACGAGTCGCGCGCGGCCGAGCCGGGAGGGCCGCACGGCCACCCGGCGGGTGTGCGTCGCGGAGGTGTTGACGAGCTTCAGCGCGATGCTGCCGGCGCCGAGACCCGTCACGAGCGCCGCGACATCCGGCGGCAGGCCCGGCCGCGAGCGCTCCACGTCGTCGTAGTCGACGGCCGTGAACGGCAGACCGCCGTTGTAGAGCATCTGGGGGGCGCCCGAGACGAGCTGGGTGAGCACCTCGGTGACGACCGGGTTCACCCGCTGCCAGAAGTGCAGGTGCACCGTGGCCGGGTCGCTGTCGTCCGACTCGATCAGGGCCACCCGGCGCGCCACCTGGCCGAGCGCCATCTCGAGCGCGCGTTCGGGGTAGTCGGGCAGCTGCCCGTCGAGGTAGTCGAGCCAGGGCGACTCGTGGCCGGCTTCGGCCTTGTCGCGGAACGCCTTGACGGCGGGCTCGAGGCGTGGCCGCCCCGCCCGCACCCGGTCGAGACGCGCACGATCCTCGTCGCTGCGCGACCACCACCACAGCCAGGTCGGCAGCTCGAGCGGCATCGGCGCGAAGTCGAACCAGCCGTCCCGGCCGTAGCGGTGCGGCACCAGCAGGGCGGGCTGGTCGATCTCCGCGCCCAGACGGGCCGCCCAGCCGCCCTTCAAGCTGTACGGGGTCTCCGCCACGGATGCGACGACCGCGTGCTCGAGCACGGTGTCGAGCACCTGCCGGGCCATGTCGAGATAGCCGTCGTCACCCGACACCAGGGCGGCGTTCAGCCCCGAGACGACCGTCGCCATGCCGACCGACGGGAGGCCGTGCGGCCAGGTCCAGCCGTAGTGGCCCCCGAACCAGCGGCCGTCGTGCAGACCGCCGGTCGCGCCGTCGGGTGCCACGCTGTCGGGCACCAGACCGCCGTTGGCCCGGGCGCGTTCCGCCCAGCCGCCGACGTAGCGCTCGACCCAGGCCGCCGAGGCGGGATCGCCGTCGTACAGCCAGCGGTTGGTCACCACACCGGTCGCGGCGAGGTTCACCACCACGTCGCCGGCGGCCGCCCGCTGCATCGCCTCCCCCATCGCCTGCGCCGCGGTCGGCTCGGCCAGGTCGGCCCAGCGCTCGATGCCGGGCACGAACTCCAGCGGCAAGCCGTACCGCTCCATCTCGGCCAGCGCCGCCGAGTACGGCTGCACGGCGTCGTTCAGGCCGGGCCGCGCGCCCAGGGCGCCGTTGTGCGGCGAGCGGATGATGTTGTGCTCCGGGTCGTAGTTGCCGTTCGCCGGGTCGGTGTAGAGCTCGGCGAACCGCCGCGCCCGGCTCCCGAACGCCGGGTCGGCCGGGTCGGCGGTGCACAGGCCGTAGAAGAACAGCAGCGACTCGCCCTGGTGGAACCAGTCGTAGCCGTTCTCGTACTCCCCCGTGAGCATCCCGGCCGCCTCGAGCTGGGCCGTGACACCCGCCCAGTGCCGCTTGGCCGCGGCGAGCACCTCGTCGCTGCCGCCGAGCAGGTAGAACGCCGGCCAGTTGAAGAACGGCTCGTAGAGGTCGTCGACCCCGTCGCGGTCGGTGAACACGGCCGGGAAGACGATCCCGCCGCCCGGGCCGGTGTACCGCGCGGAGAACAGGCGCCAGGCGTCCTCGATGGTGGCGAACAGGTGGCGCTGCAGCACGGCCCAGGCCGGCACCGCATCCAGCGGCACTCCGGTGATCGTGTCCACGCGCTCAGCCCTTCGTCGCCCCGGCGACCAGGCCGCCGATGATGTGTCGTTGCATGATGATGAAGAAGATGACGATCGGCGCGATGGCCAGCAGCAGGGTCGGGAAGACCACGGTGTAGTCGGTCGAGAACTCGCCCACCGCCGCGTACACCCCGGTGGTGACGGTGTAGATGCCGGAACCGGGCCCGAGGATGATCTGCGGGCTCACGAAGTCGTTCCAGACGCCGATCGAGTTGAGCACGACCACGGTCGCCACCACCGGCCGCATGATGGGGAAGATGCACGCCCAGAAGGTGCGGATGCGCCCGGCGCCGTCGAGGGCGGCCGCTTCGTCGATGTCCCGTGGCACGGTGCGCAGGTAGGCGGTGAACAAGAAGATCGTCACCGGCAGGGTGGCCGCGGTCTCGAACAGGATGAAGCCCGGGATGGTGTTGATGAGACCGAGCACACGCAGCACGAAGACCACGGGGATGAGGGTCACCTGGCCCGGGATGAACAGGCCCGAGACGAACAGGAGCAGCAGCGCCAGGTGCCACTTGCGGCGCCCGCGCGCGATCACGTACGCCACCGGTGCGGAGAGCAGGATGCAGAACAGGTTCACCAGCACCACGAAGAGCACGGTGATGCCGTAGGCGGCGATGACGTTGAACTTGCTGCTCGTCACCGCGTTGCCGAGGAACTCCAGGGTGAAGGTCGTCGGGGAGATCTCGAGCGGATGCCGCACGATCTCCTCCTGCGGCTTGAACGCGCTGATCACGAGCACGTACAACGGGATCAGCATGACGAGGGCGGTCGCACCGAGCGCGATCCACCGCACGATGGCCGCGACCGGGGACCGGCGCTCGCTGGCGGGCCTCCCGCCCCGCCGCCGAGTCGCTCGCGGAGCGTCGCCGGGTTGGGCCAGCAGCGCCTCGGCGCCGAGATTGGGGGTGTCCTGCAACGACGTGCTCATCAGTCGGTCACTTTCCGCTCGGCGCCCCGGCGGGCGAAGGTCACGGCGAGCCCGATGGCCGCGGTGATGACCAGCAGCACCACGGACTGCGCGGCACCGAGGCCGAGCCGCGACTGGGCGAAGGAGTCTTTGAGGATCTGGTAGACGATGGTCTGGGTGGAGGCGGCGGGGCCGCCGTCGGTGAGCGCGAGCACCACGTCGTAGACCTTCAGCAGGCCGACCAGCGTGAGCACCAGGTTCACCGTCACCACCGGAGCGATCATCGGCACGGTGATGCTGCGGAACTGCTGCCACCGGCTCGCACCGTCGACGGTCGCGGCCTCGTAGAACTCGGTGGGCACCGACTTGATCCCCGCGATGTAGAGGATCATGTTGAAGCCGAAGTGCGCCCACACGATCGTGAGGATGACGGTGGCCTTCGCGAACGCCGGGTCGGTGAGGAACGGCACGGGCCCCGCACCGAGGCCGGCGAGCACTCCGTTCACGGCGCCGTGCGGCGCGAGCAGCGCCGACCAGAGGAACCCGATGATCAGGGCGCTGATGATGTAGGGGTAGAAGAAGATCGTGCGCAACACGGTGTTCGCCCGGCCCGGCGCCGAGACCAGCGCGGCGAGCGCCAGGCCCAGGGCGTTGCAGAGGATCGTGCCGACCACGGCGATCACGGCGGTGAAGACGGCCGCGTCGATGGTTCGCGGGTTGCGGAACGCGAACCGGTAGTTCTCGAGCCCGATGAAGTCGAAGCGGAGGCTGTACCCGTTCCAGTCGGTGAGGCTCAGCACGAACGCCAGGATCATCGGCACGATGAACATGGCCACGAACACGACCACCGCGGGCGCCGCCATCGCGAGGCCGGCCAGCCGGTCGCCCCAGCGCACGCTGGGGCGACGGCGGCTGCCGGTGTCGATGACGGCGGCCCGCACGGTGGCGGACGGAGCGTTGTCGGTCAGCACGGGACCGGTCTCAACCGACGTTCGCGGTGAACCAGTCGTCCATCGCCTTGTCGACGTCGTCGGCGGAGGTGCCGCCGAGCAGCGCCTGGGTCTGTGCGTTGATCTCGGTCGAGTAGCCGGTCGGCAGCGTGCGCTCACCGTAGCCCTGCCCGGTCGGGGTGTATGCGTCATCCGGCGTGTTGGTCACGATGTCGAGCAGCTCGGTGCCGAGGTCGCCCATCTCGTAGTCGTAGCCGGCCCGGTAGTTGCCGTCGACCTTCAACTGGTTGAGGATGGCGTCCTTGTCGGTGACGAGGTACTCCACCAGCTTCGCTGCGGCATCCTGGTGCTTCGACTCCTTCATGATCACGTAGGGGCTCGCGATGTTCGCCCCCATGGCCGGCTGGTCGGTGCCCTCGAACGCCGGCGCACGGAACACGCCGATGTTCGCCGGGTCGGTCGCCGCCGCTTCGCTCGCCACGAACCAGCTGCCCATCGGGTAGAGCGCCGCCTTGCCGTCGAGGAAGTTCTGCTCGGCGTCGGTGTACTTGATGCCGAGCGCGTCGTCGTTGACGTAGCCCTTCGCGATCCAGTCGGCGTACTCCTTCACCGAGTCGCCGTAGGTCTTGCTGAAGGTGAGCTCCCCAGCGCTCATCTTCTGGTACCAGTCGGGGTTGTCGGCGATGACCGTGGGGAGCCCGACGGTCTGGAGCGCGTAGCTCGACATCCAGTCGCCGCCGGTCTGGATGCCCGTCCAGCCCGCCTCCTTCAGCTTCGCCAGGTCGGCGCCCAGCTCCTCCACCGTGGTCGGCGTCTCGGTGATGCCGGCCGCGGCGAACGCGTCCTTGTTGTAGAACCACAGGCTCTGCACCTGCAGGCCGATGCCGGCCATGTAGTACTTGCCGTCGATCGTGTACTGCTCGGCGAGGGGCGCTTCGGTCGCCCAGTCGTACTGCGAGAGGTCGACGAGCTCCGGCGCGAGTTCGGTCGACGGCGGCAGCGACTCGACCACGTCGGGCGCCTCGCCGGCCGCGAGCAGACGCGGCACCGCAGCGGCGACACCCTCCGCACCCGGGTTCTGGATGGTGACGTCGATGTCGGGATTCGCGTCCTCGAACGGCTTCACCAGGTCATTCCACCACTCCTCGGTGAGGTTGGGGGTGACGTTCACCAGCAGGCTGACGGTCTGCTTGCCATCGCCTTCGTCGCCACCACCGGTGGCGCAGCCGGCCAGCCCAAGGCCGACTGCCGCGAGCGCGCCGACGGCGACCAATTTTCGCTTGTCGATCATCGTTGATCCTCTCTTGCGCACGACCTCCGTGGCACGGCACTTACGATAATCGATAATCGGTTATGGCGCAACGCGAGCTGCGCCTCTCGCGGCGATCGAGCGCCGAACGCGCCGATGGGCGGGAACGAGGCGACGTCAGGATGCGGGCGGCGGAGCCGTGGAACCGCGCACCACGAGCTCCACCGGCAGGGTCACCGACTCGATGCCCCGCATGGTGCCCGCGGCGAGCGACTCGAGCAGGAGGCGCGCCGAACGGCGGCCGATCTCGAGCATGTCCTGCCGCACCGTGGTCAAGCCCGGCGTGATCACGCCCGCGATGTCGATGTCGTCGAAGCCGACCACCGACACATCGTCGGGCACGCGCAGACCCGCCTCGTGCAACCGCCGCATGGCGCCGACGGCCATGTAGTCGTTGCACGCGAAGACCGCGGTGAACTCCACTCCCCGGGCGAGCAGCTCGTCGACCCGGTCATAGCCCGACTGCACCTCGAAGTCGCCGTACACCACCACCGCATCGGGAAACGACTCCCGGATGCCCGCGACGCGCTCGATCGTCGACCGAAGCCCCTCGAACCCGGCCACGATCACTGCCCGCCGGTGGCCGAGCTCACGCACGTGCCGGCCCAGCTCCCGCGCCCCGGCCGAGTTCAGCGACGTCACCGACGGAACACGCTCGAGACCGGACACCACTTCGTCGGCCAACACGATGGGTGAGGCCGACGCCGAGATGCTCATCAGCTCGTCCGTGGGCCCGATCTCGCGACTGGCCGTGTAGATGAGCCCTTCGATCGACCGGGTGCGCAGCAGATTGAAGTACCGCTTCTCGCGACGCGGATCGGAGTTCGAGGTGCTGCAGATGATCAGCCCGTAGTCGTACTCGTTGGCCATCTCCTCGACCCCACGGGCGATGCGCCCGAAGTACCAGTGCGAGATGTCGGGGACCGCGAGCCCGATCATGCCGCTGCGACCCGATTTGAGGCGCCGCGCCCCTGCATCCGGAACATAGCCGAACTGGTCGATGAGGCTCCGGATGCGCAGCGCCGTCTGCGTGCTGACCGGCCGCTTGCCCGAGAGGGTGTGCGACACGGTGGTGACGCTGACGCCGGCGGCAGCAGCGATCTGCTGCATGGTCCAGGGCTTGGGGGCGGCGTCATCCACCGGTTCAGAGTAGCGGACAACGCAAAACGTCTTGCAATCAGTGATCATCCGGATCGCCGGGGCTTTACACGGAGGTAACAGGGCGAAATCGATTGGAAACAGACGACCCGTATTGTCGTGCGCACACCAAGATGCAAAACGGTTTGCTTTGCGCATCCCTCTTCCGGCACCATCCCGATCGCCCCAAGGAGAACAGATGACCTTCCGCATCACCGGCCGCCGCGGCATCCGCGCCGCCGCCACCGCCACGGCCCTCGCCGCCTCGGTCGCCCTGCTCGCCGGCTGCGCGTCGTCGTCGAGCGGCAGCACCGCCGACGGCGGCAGCGACGCCCTCACGCCGCTCACCCTCCAGACCTCGTGGATCCCCCTCGTGCAGTTCGGCGGCAGCTACGTCGCCGACAAGGAGGGGTACTACGAGAAGAACGGCGTCGACGTCGACATCCTCCCCGGCGGTCCCGACGTCGACTCGATGGCCGCCGTGGTCTCCGGCCAGGCCGACATCGGCATGGGCAACGCCGACACGGTCGCCCGCGCCAACGAGCAGGGCGCCGACCTCGTGATCGTCGCGGCCGGCTTCCAGAAGAACCCGCTGGCCATCCTCTCCAGCCCCGACAAGCCCATCGCCGACCCGAAGGCCATGGAGGGCATGAAGATCGGCGTGCCCTCGGGCGACGAAGCGGCGCAGGACGCCATCGTCGCCGCGAACGACGTCGACGCCTCGAAGGTCACGAGCGTGCCGGTCGGCTTCGACGTGGCCCCGCTCGTCTCGGGCGAGGTCGACGGCCTCTGGGTGTTCTACTCCGAGCAGCCCATCGCCTACGAGGAGGCCACCGGCAAGAAGGGCACCGTCTTCCTCACCGCCGACTACGGCCTCGACGTCTACGCCCAGGTCTACGCCGTGAAGAAGGAGACCCTCGAAGACCCCGACAAGAAGGCCGCCATCGAGGGCTTCCTCAAGGGCGAGATCGAGGGCTGGCAGGCCTACGTGGCCGACCCCACCGAAGCCGTCGACCTCACCGTCAACGACTACGCGAAGGACGGCGGCCTCACCGTCGAGGAGCAGACCAAGCAGGCCGAGCTCCAGATGGACCTCCTCGTCACCGACGAGACGAAGGAGCACGGCCTCCTCTGGATCTCGGACGACGGCATCCAGAAGAACATCGCCACCCTCGAGTCGCTCGGCATCACCGGCGTCGACGAGTCGCTCTTCGACACCTCGTTGCTCGAAGACGTCTACGGCGGCAAGAACACCATCGAGTAACCCTCCCACTCCTCGCGACCCGTCGATTTTGGCCCTTCCTCAGCAGTTTTAGGGCCGATTTCGACGGGTCGCGAGGAGGGACTCCATCCACGACACCCGGAGGCCCTGTGAACGGCTCAGGTTTCACCCTCACCAACCTCACGAAGGTGTACTCGTCCAAGAAGAGCGACGTGCTCGCCCTCGACGACATCTCGCTCGCCGTGCCGGAGGGTTCCTTCACGGCGCTGCTCGGGCCATCCGGATGCGGCAAGTCGACCATCCTGCGCATCCTGGCCGACCTCGAGCCCTACTCGGCCGGTGAGGTCACCATCCACGGCGAGAGCCCCACCGCCATCCGCAAGGCGCACCGGCTGGGCCTGGCGTTGCAGGATCCGTCGCTGTTGCCGTGGCGGAGCGTCCGCGACAACATCCGGCTCCCCGGCCAGGTCATGCGCACCGCCATCCCGAAGCAGCGCGTGGACGACCTCATCCGCCTGGTGGGGCTCGACGGCTTCGCGGATGCGCGGCCGGCCCAGCTCTCCGGCGGCATGCGCCAGCGGGTCGCGATCGCGCGGGCGATCGTCGCGGAGCCCGAGATCCTGCTGCTCGACGAGCCGTTCGGCGCGCTCGACGAGATCACCCGGCAACGCATGAACGAAGAGCTGCAGAAGCTCTGGAGCGCGACCTCCGCAACCGCCCTGCTCGTCACCCACTCCATCTCCGAGGCCGCGTTCCTCGCCGACCGCGTGATCGTGATGTCGCCCCGGCCGGGCCGCATCGTCGGCGACCTCACCCTCGACTTCCCGCGCCCGCGCCGCCGCGAGCTGCTCTCCACCCCCGAGTTCCACGCGATCTGCGACGAGCTGAGCGCGATGCTGCACGCCGGCACCGACGGCGGCGAAGACGGCGACCACCGCGACGACGAGAACGACCTGCGCAGCGACGGCGAACTCGCCGCCGTGGCGACGCCGGGGGCATGACGATGTCGACGACCACGACCACGACCGCCGCCGCCGGTCGCTCCCGAGCCACCGGGCCGGACGGCGACCGCGACGCACTCCGCGCCTCCGCGATCGCCACCGAACGCGCCCGGGCCGGCCGGGAGTCGCGCCGCTCGGCGATCAGCGGCTGGGTCACGACGGTCGTCGTCAGCCTCGTCCTGCTCGTGCTCTGGGAGGTGGCCGCCGAACTGTGGCTCACGAAACTCGGCGTGCTCGCCTCGCCGACCGCCATCATCCGGAGCCTGATCGAGAACCCCCAGCTTTACTGGGGCGCGCTCAGCACCACGGCCTGGATCGCGGTGCGCGGCTGGTTCTGGGGCAACCTCGCCGCCATCGCCGCGGCCATCCTGTTCGTGCAGGTGCCGGTGTTCGAATCGCTCTTCCTCCGCCTCGCGCTGGCGCTGTTCTGCCTGCCGCTGGTGGCGGTGAACCCGCTGCTGCAGCTCACCTTCGACCCCGACACCGCGAAGGTGGTGCTCGCCGCCCTCTCGGTGTTCTTCACCACACTGGTCGGCACGATGCTCGGCCTCCGCTCCGCCGACGGCGGCCCGCTCACCATGGTGACGGCTTGGGGTGGCCGCGGGCTCAGCGCACTCCGGTTCGTGCGGCTGCCCTCGGGGGTTCCCGCGATGCTCACCGGCCTCCAGATCGGCGCGGCAGCGGCGGTGCTCGGCGCGATCTTCGGCGAGTTCATCGGCGCCAAGGCCGGTCTCGGCGTGCTGCTGATCAACGGCCTGATGTCGCTCGACCTCGCCCGCGTCTGGTCGGTGGCGCTGCTGGCCACCGTGATGGCCGCGGTGCCCTACGGCATCTTCGGCCTGCTGCGGCGCTGGCTCACCCCCTGGTCGGCCGCCATCTCGACCGCGCCGCAGGTCTCGACCCCTCGCCGGGGCTCGGGGCGGGGCGGCTCGCGAGCGCCGTGGCCTGGACGATCGGGTCGATCGCGGTCATCCTGCTCGCCTGGTGGGCCTACCTCATCGTGTTCGACATGTCCCCGTTCGTGGGCAAGAGCCCCGTCGACGTGTTCACCTACCTGTTCGCCTCCGAGGATGCAGCAGCCAACCGCGCGGTGATGCTCGACGCCCTCGACGTGACGCTGCTGCACGCGGGTGTGGGCTACATCGCCGGCCTGGTGATCGGCATCGGCATGGCCGTGGCCTTCGTCACCTTCCCCGTCGCCGAGCGGGTGCTCACGCCGCTCGCGGTGGCGCTGCGCTCGGTGCCGATCATCGTGCTCATCCCGGTGCTGATCCTCGCGCTCGGGCGGGGCCTCGGCGGCGTCGTGGCCATCACCGCCATCGTCACCTTCTTCCCCACCCTCGCCAACACCCAGGGCGGCCTGAAGCGGGTGCCGGCGGATGCGTTCACGCTCATGCGCAGTTACGACTCGTCGACCTGGTCGACGCTCTGGCGCCTGCAGCTGCCCTACACGCTGCCCGCGATCTTCGCCTCGGCGCGCATCGCCGCGCCCACCGCCGTGCTCGCCGCGACCTTGGCCGAGTGGCTCGCCACCGGCGACGGGCTCGGGCACGTCATCGTGAGCTCGCGGGCGCACTCCGACTACACCGGGCTCTGGGCGGCAGCCGCCATCCTCACCGCGGTCTCGCTCATCTTCTACAGCCTGGTCAGCTGGGCCGAACGCGTCGTGCTCGCGCGCTACGCGCCGTCGCACGTGCGCTGACCGTCCCATCCATCGTTCGAGAGGACCACCATGGCAACACCCCACATCGGCGCCGAACCGGGCGACTTCGCCCCCGACGTGCTCATGCCCGGCGACCCGCGCCGCGCCAAGCTCATCGCCGAGACCTTCTTCGACGCGCCTCGTCTCGTCACCGAGGTGCGCGGCATCCTCGGCTACACCGGCACTTTCAACGGCAAGCCCGTCTCGGTGCTGGCCTCGGGCATGGGCATGCCCTCGATGGCGATCTACTCCACCGAGCTCGCACGCTTCTTCGACGTCAAGCGCATCGTGCGGGTCGGCACGATCGGCGGCATCGCGCCCTACCTCGAGCTCGGCGACGTGATCGCGGCCTCCGCTGCCCACACCAACTCGGCCATGACCAGCGAGTGGGTGCCCGGGGTGACACTCAGCCACGCACCGGATTTCGCCCTGCTGCGCAAGGTCGTCGAGCACGGCGAGGCCACCGGCAAGCGTCTGCACGTCGGCCCGCTGTTCACCACCGACAGCTTCTACAACCCCGACACCGCGCTCGTTCCGAACCTGCTGAAGTACGGCACGATCGGCATCGACATGGAGGCGGCCGGGCTCTACGCCGTCGCTCGCAAGGAGGGCTTCGACGCGCTCATGGTGGGCACGGTCAGCGACCTTCCCGGCGCGGAGATGACCGCGGCCGAGCGCGAGGCGACCTTCGAGAACATGGTCTCGTTCGGCCTGGCGGCGTTCCGGTGAGCGGGGCGGATGCGCACGTGCCCGCACCCGTGGTGCCCACGTTCCCCGGCTACCCGCGCTGGTCGCAGAGCGCCGAACCCTACGCGGCGTTCCCCAAGGTCACGCTGCACGACCACCTCGACGGGTCGCTGCGCCCCGAGACGCTGATCGAGCTCGCCGCCGCGCAGGGTGTCACGCTGCCCTACGACGACCCGGACACCCTCACGAAGTGGTTCACCGGCGAGATCACGGTGCCCACGATCGAGAACTGGGACGAGAAGTTCGGCCTCACCACCCGCGCCATGCAGACCGAGGAGTCGATCGTGCGGGTGGCGCGGGAGTGGGTGCTCGAAGCGGCGGCCGACGGCGTGATCTACGGCGAGACGCGGTGGGCGCCGGAGAAGCACATCCAGGGCGGCCTGCCGCTCCGCGTCGCGGTGGAGGCCGTGGCTGCGGGCCTCGCCGAGGGCGAGGCGCTGGTCGCCGCCGCGGGCGGGTCGATCCGCGCCCGCCAGTTGATCTGCGGGATGCGCACCTCGACCCTGAGCTACGAGATCGCCCGGCTCGTGGTCGACACCTACGGCGAGTGGGGCGGCAGCGTGGCCGGATTCGATCTGGCCGGAGCCGAAGACGGATTCCCGGTGCGCCACCATCTCGACGCCACGACGCTGCTCGAGCGCGAGGGCATCCCGTTCACCCTGCACACGGGCGAGGCCGAGGGCGAGCACAGCGTCTGGGAGACGGTGCACCTGGCCCACGCGCTTCGGCTCGGCCACGGCGTGCGCGTGATCGAGGACGTGACGCTGAACGGCCGCCCTCTCGGCGTACGCACGGCGGTGCGCGAGGTCGCGGCGGCGCGCGCCGCCGGCACGGCCAGGCTCGAGCTGGGCCGCACCGCGCAATGGGTGGTCGACCGGCGCATCCCGCTCGAGGTCTGCGTCACCTCGAACGCCGGCGGAGTGGTCGACGGTGTGGCGAATCATCCGATCGACCTGCTGCGCGAACTCGGCTTCACCGTGACGGTCAACCCCGACAACCGAGGCATGTCGACCACCTCGATCAGCGCCGAGATGCGCACGATTGAGGCCGAGTTCGGCTGGGGCCCGGCGGAGTTCGCCGAGGCCGAGTACGCCGCCGCCGAGGCCACGTTCCTCCCGCGCGCCGAGCGCGAGGCGCTGCTCGCCCGGGTGGAGGCCGGCGTCGACGCCTTCGTGCGCTGACGCCACGCCCCCACCGCACCGCACCGCCCCGAGACACAGGACACCCATGTCGATCGCCCCTGCCAACACCCACGCCGCCGCCTTCGAGCTCGCGGAGGTCGAGCTGCCTCAGTACGAGCTGCCCGTCGACCTGCCGGTCGTTCCCGCATCCACCTACGAGGCGCGCGTCGTCGCGGCGCTCGATGCCGCGACGACCGCGGGGCTCGACGCCCTCGTCGTCTACGGCGACCGCGAGCACTTCGCGAACATCGCGTACCTCACGGGGTTCGATCCGCGCTGGGAGGAGATGCTGCTCCTGCTGGTGCCCGGCCGCACCCCGGTGCTGCTCGTCGGCAACGAGAGCGTGGCCTACGCAGCGGCCGCCGCGATCGAGGTGCACGTGCTGCGGTTCGCGAAGTTCAGTCTGGTGGGTCAACCCGATCCCGAGCAGCTGAGTCTTGCCGACGCGTTCGGGCTCGCCGGGTTCTCGGCCACCACGACTCCGCGCGTCGGCACGGTCGGCTGGAAGTTCTGGGACGCCCCGGGCACCGAGACCTGGATCGAGCTGCCGAGCTTCATCGTCGACGAGCTGCGCGCCGCCGGGTTCGAGCTCCGCAACGCGAACGGCCTGTTCACCGGTCACGGCACCGGGCTGCGGCTCGTCAACGACGTCGACCAGATCGCCGCGTTCGAGTTCGCGGCCTGCCACAGCTCCGAGTCGCTGCGCCGCATGATCACCGGCGTGACGCCGGGCATGACCGAGCTGCAGGCATCCGTTCTCTACGGCGCGACGCTGCTGCCGTTCTCCTATCACCCCACCCTGCTGAGCGGGGAACGGGCGGCGTACGGTGTGGCCAGCCCGAGCGGCCGGATGCTCGCGACCGGCGACGCGATGAGCGCCGGCTTCGGGCACTGGGGCAGCAACTCGGCCCGCGGCGGCTTTCTCGTCGCGTCAGCCGACGAGCTCCCCGCGGGTGCCGAGGACTACGTGACCGCGCTCGTCGCCCCCTACTTCGCAGCGGCCGTCGCCTGGTACGAGACCATGCGCATCGGCGTCACAGCGGGCGAGATCCATGACATCGTCCACGGCGTCCTCGACGACCCCTTCTACGGTGTCTACCTCAACCCCGGCCACCACATCCACCTGGACGAGTGGCCCTCCTCCCCCGTCGCCCCCGGCTCACCCGTCGAGTTCCGCTCCGGCATGGCCCTCCAACTCGACATCATCCCCGCCACCGGCACCGTCTACGGCTCCTCCAACATCGAAGACGGCATCGTCCTGGCCGACGCCGCCCTGCGCTCCGCCCTGGCCGAACGCTATCCGGATGTCTGGACCCGCATCCAGCGCCGCCGCGACTTCATGACCACCCTCGGCATCACCCTCGACGAGTCCGTCCTACCCATGTCGAACATCGCGGGTTGGCTCCCCCCGTTCTGGCGCGCCCCCCACCTGGCCATGCGCCGCGCGTAGCGCCGGCGAACGTCGCCCGTCGCGCCACGCAGCCGTGGCGGATCGTTCGGATGGCTCCGGTGTGGCGGGCGTCCTCGGGCAGAGCCGTCCGAACGATCCGCCACGGCGTCCCCACGGCATCCCCGCAGCACCCGACCGGCTAAGGCGCGTACTCCTGGATCGAGCCGCGAGAGCGATCCGTCAACTCCGGGATGCGCCGGGCCAGCTCCTCGGCCGCCGCAGCCGTGTCGATCGTAAGCAGCCGGCCGTTCTCGACGAGCACGCGTCCGTCGACCAGCACCGTCGTCACGTCGCTCGCCCGAACGCTCAGCACGAGCGCCGCGGCGAGGTCGTGCATGGGCTGCAGATGGGGCTTCTGCATGTCGATGAGCACGATGTCGGCGCGGTAACCCGGCAGCAGCGAGCCGAGCGAGTCCTGCAGCCCGAACGTGGCCGCGCTCTGCCGGGTGGCGAGGTCGAGGGCGTGCGCCGAGGTGAGCCAGGTCGCGTCGAGCAGGGCGCCCTTCTGGGTGAGCGAGAGCATCCGCATGCTCTCCAGCACGTCGAGGGTGTTGTGGGAGGCCGGCCCGTCGGTGCCGACGCCCACCGTGATGCCCGCGTCGTGCAGCATCCGCACCGGCGTGGTGGTGTGCGCGTGCTTCAGGTAGACCTTGGGGCACGACGCCACCGCCACCCGGTCGGCGTACGGCACGAGCCATTCGAGGTCGCTCTCCACGATCCCGGCGCCGTGCGCGATGATCACCCCCGTCTCGAGGATGCCGGTGTCGTGCAGCACCTGCACGGGCGTCACGCCGCGCTTGGCGAGGCTCGACTCGGTCTGCCCGAGGCTCTCAGCGGCGTGGATGTGGGTGCGTACCCCGAGGCGGCCGGCGTGCTCGGCGGTGCTGGCGAGGTCGTCGTCGTTCACCGTGTAGGTCGCGTGCGGCCCCATCGCGGTGGTGATGCGTCCGTCGGCCGCGCCGTTCCAGCGCTCGGCGAAGGCGGCCGAGCGCTCGACGCCGGCCTGTCCCTCTGACGAGAAGAAGGTCGAGGCGAGCAGCCCGCGGCCGCCGCCGGCGGCGACCACTTCGGCGATCGTGTCGGTGGCGAAGTAGTGGTCGGCGAAGTTGGTCACGCCCGCGAGCAGCATCTCGCCCACCGCGAGTCGGAGGCGATGAGCTCGCCCGACGCTCCCTTGCCCTGGCCGCGGATCTTGTAGACCTTCGTGAGGTCCTTGACCACGATCGCGTCGGGCCGCTTGGTGCGGGAGGTGTGCTCGAGCCGCTCCTCCGCGGCCGCGATGAGGTCGAGCCCCTCGGTGACCTGGGTGGGCGCGTAGT